>NZ_JAESKF010000010.1:0-180166 GCF_017891975.1 Staphylococcus sp. GDY8P131P | reverse complement strand
TGGACACTCAAGCCACTTATAGCTCAAGCAAAGGCTTCTCGAAAGAGAAGCCTTTTTTATTTTATTTATTAACCTCCCTTTTCATTTTTGGATGATAGTTTGCTTTTTAACATTTTATTCGAGAAAAGTTGTAGAATATAATTAATAAGGTAACTTACGCAATAGGAGGATTAAAAATTTGATGAAACAACCAATTATTATAGATACAGACCCAGGCATTGATGATGCAGCAGCAATAAGTATTGCTTTAAATCATCCCAACTTCGATTTGAAAATGATTACTACAGTTAACGGTAATGTAGGAATTGAAAAAACAACTGCCAATGCGTTAAAACTCAAACAATTTTTCAATAGTAATGTCCCTGTACATAGAGGTGCATCTCAACCACTACTTTCAGAAATAGTTGATGCAAGCGATGTACATGGTGAATCAGGTATGGAGGGTTATATTTTCCCTGAAATAGCGGAAAGTGATTTAGCATCTACGCATGCTGTTGAAGCTATGAAAAATGCTTTGCTAAATAGTGATGCGCCGATTACGCTTGTCCCTATTGGACCTTTAACAAATATCGCATTGTTACTTACGACTTACCCAGAAGTAAAAACATATGTTAAGGAGATCGTATTAATGGGCGGTTCGGCATCTCGAGGTAATGTGACCCCTTTAGCTGAGTTTAATATTTACTGTGATCCCGAAGCTGCTCAAATTGTCTTTAATTCTGGATTGCCATTAACAATGGTAGGCTTAGATGTAGCAAGAAGTTCTAGTTTAACGCACGATACTATAAATGAATTACAATCCATAAATGACACAGGTAATATGCTACATCAACTGTTCAAACACTATAGAGGAGACGATTTTGAAAAAGGTATTAACGTTTACGATGCATATACCATCTTATATCTTCTTCATCCTGAAAATTTTGCGGTTCAAGAAGCTGATGTGCAAATTGAAACAAACGGCAAACTGACTAAAGGTGCTACAGTAACAGATTTCAAATCACATTTCCCTAATACATCAGTAGTTCTGTCAGTACAAGCAAATATCTTTAAACAAATGTTTATCGATGCCTTACAATACTGTAAATAAATTCGTATTAATAAAAAAAGCATCCAACGATTCATTTTATTAGAATCATTGAATGCTTTTTTTATTTTTTTAGTATGGTTGCTTTACTTTATTATATGACCCACCCTGTTGAAGTATATCAAAGTAAATATGCTTCATTTTCTGCTCGTTACTTGTTTTTCCGTTTTCGTAATTTGTAGCTAAAACGATAATATAATTATCATTAAAATATACAGTAAATATATTTCCATAAAAAATACCATTAATTCGATTTTTATCTGCAAAAGAATAAAAACCATAACGATATGCTTGAGGGTATTGTATAGTTAAACTTTCGTGGATAAAAGGTCTCGTAATCGTCGCATTAAAAATTTTATTTTTTTGTAGATTTAAAACGACTTTCCCCATGTCGTAAGGCGTCATATAAAGGTTGCCTGCCCCATCATATTGACTTAAAGTGTTAGGATTCTGTTTGACGCGCTTTCCAGTACTTTTATCCTTTTTATAACCAGTAGCCATATATTTTTTAAAATTTGAATCATTATACCGGCCCGTATATTTTAAATTGTAAGGCTTCACTATTCTATCGTTTAAATTTTGAGTATACGATTGATATGTAACTGCTTCTATAACTTCTGACAATACTAGATAATTGGCATCATTGTATTGATATTGATTATAATATAATGGGTTAATACCTCTTTTTATTATTGCGTGTATAGCTTCGTCTAAGGTTTTTAATTTTGGGTGAGCTTGATATTTATATAAACCGCTTTGATGTAACATCAACTGCTTTAAAGCGACAGGGTATGCTAATTCAAAATATGGTAGATATTGCTTCACGGGTGCTACCATACTAATTTCACCTTCAGTTTCTAATTGTTTTAACATAAGCCCTGTCATAAATTTTTGTGCGGAACCTATCAAAAACATTGTATTAGCCGTATTAGTTTCATTTTTTTCAAAATCTTTAAACCCATAACCCTTATTTAGACTTAATTGACCTTTTTTAAAAACTGTTACAGTACCATTAAATTGGCCTTCCTCTAAGTATTGATCTATTTGCTTCATTTGTGAATCACTGCGATCAACCACTGTTTTTAATTCTTTTTCCTTTTTAGTTGTTTGTTTTTTATTTACCTTTTGTGAAGCATGAGTAGGATGCATAGCGTCTTTAGTCTGTTTATCATGTCTGTAACTATACACCCCTACTATTATAAAAATAAAAATGATTATAACAATAATTAATTTGAACTTGTTGACTTTCATCTAGCTGCCTCTTTATGTTTTATTTAATATTATTAATAAATTCATCTTTAAATTGATCTGTTAAAGCAGTCATATGCTCTATATTTAATGAAAAATATAGTTTGATTTTAGGTTCAGTACCGGATGGTCTTAATGCTATAAAACCATTTTCAAAAATAAATCTAATTAAATTAGTTTTAGGTAACGTCAGTGCTTCTGTTGTACCTTCTTTAATATTTTTAATTGTACCCAATTCATAATCTTCAATTTGTTTTACTTCAAGACCACAAATTGTTGATACTTCTTTATTTCTAAATTGGTTCATTATTTTCGAAATTTTTTCAACGCCTTCTGCCCCTTCAAACGAAGGAGACAATGTTTTATCTTTATATGAACCGATATGAGCATAAATATCTTCCATAGTATCTTTAAATGTCATACCATTATTTGCTAATAAATTTTTATATTTTATTAATAATGGGATCATTTGAATTGCATCTTTATCTCTTGAAAAAGGTTTTGCTAAATAGCCATGGCTTTCTTCAAAAGCAAGTAATAGTTGCTTTTCTTGTTCTGAGCTTTCTTGTTCTAGTAAATCAGAAATATATTTAAAACCAGTCAAGACATTTTTCACTTCGACATCTAAAGCTATAGCTAACCTCTCAGCTAGTTCGCTTGTGACGATTGATTTAACCATATACAGTGGTTTACCTTCATCTGCTAAATCTTGAAATCTTAATTTAGTTAATAATATACCAATTTCATTCCCATTAAAATATCTATACTCATTATCATTATAACGTTCAATAAAACCTAATCTGTCCGCGTCTGGATCTGTTGCTATAATAAGTTGTGCATCTGTATCATTTGCCAATTTTAGCCCTCGTTCAAAAACTGCTTCATCTTCAGGATTCGCAATTGCTACAGTCGGAAAATTGCCATCTGGCATTGATTGTTCTTTTTCAATTACAAAGTTATCATAATTTAATTCAGTTAAAATTTCAGATGCTAAAGGTAAACTCGTACCATGTAAACTTGTGAGTACCACTTTTGCTTCTTTTTCCGGAATTGTATCTACTAAGGATTTAACTTCATGTTTGTATGCTTCAGTGACTTCATGGGACATATATTGAATTTGGTTTTTTTGTAGCAATGCATTAAAATCACCTCGATGAATTTGTAATGGATATTCTATCGCATTGATATAATGACTTAAGCGCTCTGATTCATCTGGCAACAATTGACCACCGTTTTGGTCATATATTTTGATACCATTATAATGCTTAGGGTTATGACTAGCAGTAATCATCACACCTGCATCTGTTTTTAAATGTCTTACTGCAAATGATAATTCCGGCGTAGATTTGTAATTTTCTGATAAAATTGTTGTCACATTATTTTCAGCTAAGACAGATGCCATTTCTTCAGAAAATGCTTTAGATAGCAATCTAGTATCAAAATGTATCACTATTGAAGGTTCACTAAACTTTTCATTCAAATATTGTGCTAATCCTAATGCAACCTTGCGTATTGTAAATGCATTTAAACGACCAGGCCCTAATCCAAAAGTACTACGTATGCCAGCAGTGCCAAATGTTAATTCGTCTTTAAATCCTTCTTCTTTTTCTTTTTCAGTTTGTGCTTCATAAAACGTTTTTACCAAACTTTCGTCTATTCTATCCAACCATTCTGACTTCATGGCTAAATCCTCCTTGTTTCTTTAATGTGTTAGAATTCATTAATAAGCATCTATTATAATGATTTAAAAAGGATTATGCTTTATGACACCTTTTATAAGTTATTTTAAAATTTCAAACTATGCTATCCACTTTATTTTTAATCTTTGAACTTATTTTTTAAACATCATCTCTTTAACCATCAATAACATTTATCATATGCTAATTATATCGTATGTTTATAAATAAATCATTTTTAGCTACATGTCTTTTTTATAATTATTTTTAATTGTGATTGACGTCGTTTCTATCAGTGATCATATTCTATGATATACATTTCAAACTTTAGTTGGATAAATTCTTTGTTGATATTTTATTATGTTAGATATAAAATTATAAGTTATAGTACAAATTTCTCTTTACAATAATTTAATGAAATTAGCGAAATTTTAACATTAAACCAATATTGTAATATAAACCAAATCATATACAATGGGGAGCTTCTTACATGAATAAATTTTTTAAATACTTTTTAATATTTCTATCTTTAATTCTTGTAGTTGTTCCAGTTATATTTGCCATTTTATTACTTAAATCATCGCAAGGTGCTTTTGAAAATTCATTGAACACAAGTGATACGTCCAGAGAATCAAGTATTCGTGAAACAAAAGTCAACCCTTCTGAAGATCCAATTTCTATTTTGTTTTTAGGTATCGATGATAATAGTGGTCGTCAAAAAAATGGTCAAAGTGCTGAACAATCAAGAACTGACGCAATGATACTATCAACATTTAATGCAGATAAAGAACAAATACGAATGTTAAGTATTCCACGTGATACTATCAGTTATATTCCAGAAGTTGGGTATTATGATAAAATTACACATGCACACGCCTATGGCGGCCCTACAGCATCAATGGATTCTGTAGAAGCAACGATGAATGTTCCAGTCGATTATTATGTAAGAATTAATATGGAAGCATTTGTAGATGCTGTAGATGAACTAGGCGGTATTGAGTATGACGTTCCATACGATATCTCCGAGCCAAATACAAATGATACTGGCAAGATTAAAGTTAAAAAAGGTCATCAAAATTTAAATGGTGATGAAGCTTTAGCAGTTGCTAGAACACGTCATCAAGATTCAGATTTAAAACGTGGTCAAAGACAAATGGATTTAATCAAGAAACTATTTGTCAAAGCTCAAAAAGCAGATTCATTTAGTAAGTTAGACGACGTTATTGAAATAGTTGGTAAAAACGCCAAACATAATTTAAGCTATAAAGATGTTAAGGCATTAGCTACTTCTTACTTAAAAGACGACGTTGAAATTAAAAGTAAACAACTTGAAGGTGAAGATGATTACTTAAACGGTGTATATTACTACAATCCTAATATTAAAAATATACAAGATACTGCTAATATTTTGCGTGGTGATTTAAATTTACCTAAAATTACAGACACAAATGATTTCTTAAATAAACGTGTTATTGATTTTTATGGTACACTCGTACCACAAACAGAAATTGATAGTAGTTTATTAAGAAAAAACCAAAAGAGCAGTTCTGACCAAAAAGATGATAACTCAAACGAAGATAATTCAGGAACGTCTTCCGAAGAAAATAATATGAACCAACAAGAAACTGAAATGCCAAATGGAAACCAACAAAATAATAATCAATCAATGCAACAACCAAATGAATCAAACCAACAAATGGATCCAAATCAGCAACAAAATCCTAATCAACAACCAAACCAAAACCAACAACCAAATCAAAACCAACAGCAAAATACGCAAGAATTAGAAACAAATTTATATTAGGCTGTAGAAAGGAGCACGTGGTATGTCACGAAAAACATATGAAAAATTAGTAAACATAAACGGCATGTTCAATGTTTTAGAACAACAATTAATCCATAGCCAAGATATGGCACATTTTAGAAATGAATTTTTCTATGTTAATCACGCACACCGTGAAAATTATGAAGCTTTGCGGATATACTACAAAGATAGTGACCATAATCCAGTTGTGGATGGTGCGTGTTATATCGTTGCACTTCCAGAAATTTTTGAAAAAGTTGATGTTTTCCAATCAGAATTGCCCTTTTCTTGGGTTTATAACCAGAATGGCATCACGGAAACTATGAAACAAATCAGTGTGCCCTTACAATATTTAATTGCCGCAGCTTTGGAAGTAACAGACGTCAATTTATTTAGACCGTCAGGATTTACTATGGGGATGAACAATTGGAATATCGCCCAAATGAGAATTTTTTGGCAATACACTGCCTTGGTTAGACAAGAAGCTCAATAATTCGTAAAATAACTACCCTATCACACTATAGTTGTGATAGGGTAGTTTTATTATATTAATAGAAAAGAGGCTATTTATGATTTTTAAAATTGTTAATACATCTGATATGTTAAACGATGCATATGAAATTAGAAAAAAAGTTTTTGTGCTTGAACAAGGCGTCCCACTCGAAAATGAAATAGATCAATTTGAATCTTCTTCCACTCATGTTATAGGTTATGACAATCTTCAGTCCCCTTTTGCTACTGGAAGATTTAGAACCTATAAAAATGGCGCAAAAATTGAAAGAGTGGCTATTTTAGCTTCTCATAGAAAACTAGGATACGGTAAATCTCTAATGCAATTTATCGAAGCAGCAGCAAAAGAAGCAGACTATCATACTTTAACTTTGAATGCTCAGTGTCATGCACAACACTTTTATGAAACATTGGGATACACAACGTTTGGTGATGTTTTCTTAGAAGAAAATATAGAACATATCGTTATGACGAAAACAATCTAAATAAATTATATTTAAAATGCATCTTTATTATGTAACATTCCAAAGGGTGTAATATTTTAATACCAAAAAAATAAGGCGTGTTTACGCCTTTTTTAAATGTTTTATACTTTTCCCCCGGCTTAATAAGATTAATTTTATATTACAAATCAATGAAATCAATTTATTAAAACTATAGTCGTATTATAATGGTATTAAATAATAACAGTAAAAGGGGCAGTTAAATGACTAAGAAAAAATTAACTTATAAAGTACCTTCAATCGTTGCATTAACATTAGCCGGCACAGCTTTGACAACACATCACGCACATGCGGCTGACAATAATCAAAACCAAACGTCAAGTAAGAATGTGTTAGACGATGGAAATACTTTAAAACAAGGCGAAGAAATAAAGTCTGAAATTAGCAAACCAACAACCAATATTTCAGGCACTCAAATTTATAATGACCCTACGCAAGTTCAAGCACTTTCAACAGATGAACCTGAAAATTATGACGCTCAGTTAGATGAACTAGATAAAAACACATCAAGTCAAAATACATATAATGCTCAAAATCAAGAAGAACAAATTAATTCAGAGCAAAAAGAAACTGAAACTAATGAAACTTCAAAACAATCATTAGAGAAAACTTCAACTACTGCTGAACAAATTCAACAAGATCTAGTTGAACCTACTTCTGAAAATGAAACTGCTACTCAAGCAGAAAAAACGAGCGATACTCAATATGACCAAGTGGATAATATTACAACTGGTACAGAAGACAATAACGCTTCTCATGAAAATACTGAAACAGAATCTGACAAAACATCTACCAAAACGGGAAATATTAACGATGCTCAAGTTAATGGAAACACAGCTAGTGTAGCAAATAGCAACGCTTCTAATAATGATGCAGAAACTCAATCTGAGGACACAACTCCGTCTAATCAATCAGTAAACAATGATAACAGTGGCGAAGTGGAAACGGATGATTCTACTACTGTCGCTAAAGATAATGATACTGCTAATGATGAAACTGAGGCAAAATCTGATGAAGTGGCTTCTCAAAAAGAAGATACGAACGATGCTAAACATGCGCAAGACAATGACACAACAACTAACGTAAAAGACAACAACACTTCTAACGATGCAGAAACTCAATCTGAGGACACAACTCCGTCTAATCAATTAGTAGACAATGATAACAGTGACGACGTAGAAACGGATGATCCTACTACTGTCGCTAAAGATAATGATGCTGCTAATGATGAAACTGAAGCAAAATCTGATGAAGTGGATTCTCAAAAAGAAGATACAAGCGATGCTAAACATGCGCAAAACAATGACACAACAACTAACGTAAAAGACAACAACACTTCTAACGATGCAGAAACTCAATCTGAGGACACAACTCCGTCTAATCAATTAGTAGACAATGATAACAGTAATGAGGTAGAAACGGATGACCCTACTACTGTCGCTAAAGATAATGATGCTGCTAATGATGAAACTGAGGCAAAATCTGATGAAGTGGCTTCTCAAAAAGAAGATACGAACGATGCTAAACATGCGCAAAACAATGACACAACAACTAACGTAAAAGACAACAACACTTCTAACGATGCAGAAACTCAATCTGAGGACACAACTCCGTCTAATCAATTAGTAGACAATGATAACAGTGACGACGTAGAAACGGATGATCCTACTACTGTCGCTAAAGATAATGATGCTGCTAATGATGAAACTGAAGCAAAATCTGATGAAGTGGATTCTCAAAAAGAAGATACAAGCGATACTAAACATATACAAGCAGTTAATAACAAAACAACTAATGTAGCAGACAGCAAATTTTCTAACGATAAGGTTGAAACAAAATCTGATAAAGTATCTACACCTTCTCCATCTGTCAGTACAGATATAGAAGAAAATGATTCAACAAACTCAGATAATAATACATCACAGGAAATTGCACATGTATACAGTAATGCATCTGCGCCAAAACTAAGAATGGCAAGATCTGTAAGTAGCAGCCCAACAACAGCAACAAGGTCTGCTGTTAGCACTAAATCTGCAACTAAAAGTGCATTACCAAAATATACACCAAAAGTAAATTCATCTATTAATAATTATATTCGTAATAATAATTTCCAAGCGCCAAATTATGAGCAAGATATTGCAAGTTATTTACCAAAATATCAGTATCGTTATGGCAAACCTGAAGGTATCGTTATGCATGATACAGCCAACGATAATTCAACAATTACTGGCGAAATTAATTATATGAAAAATAATTATAATAGTGCATTTGTACATGCCTACGTAGATGGTAACCGTATTATTGAAACAGCAAATACTGATTATTTAGCATGGGGCGCTGGCCCAGCTGCAAACGACCGTTTTATACACGTTGAGTTAGTTCATACGCATGATTACGATTCATTTGCACGTTCAATCAATAACTATGCTGATTATGCAGCTACAAATTTACAATATTATGGTCTCGCACCTGATAGTGCTGAGTACGATGGTGTTGGTACTGTTTGGACGCATCAAGCAGTCAGCAAATATTTAGGAGGATCTGACCATACTGATCCTCATGGTTATTTGGCAAACCACAATTATAGTTATGACGAACTTTACGATTTAATTTATGAAAAATATTTAATTAAAACTGGCCAGGCAGCTGCTTGGGGCTCAAGTTCATCAGGAAGTACAAGTGGCAGTAAAAATGAATCAAATAATTCTACGACGAAACCAAACACTGGTAAATTAACTGTATCTAAAAATGATGGTGTTGGACGTATAAATACTAATAATAATGGTTTATATACGACAGTTTATGATCAAAATGGTAAGAAAACGAATCGTACAAACCAAACATTAAAAGTTACAAAATCAGCTACTCTAGGAGATAAAAACTTCTATTTAGTTTCTGATTACAATAATGGTAATTTAATTGGTTGGGTGCACCAAGCTGATGTGGATTATAATACAGCTAAAACAGTTACAAAGCATAATCAAACTTATAAAATAAAACCTGGTGAAGTTGTTTACACAGTACCTTGGGGCACAAGTTCTCAAAAAGCAGGCACAGTTTCTGGTACTTCTAACCAAACTTTTAAAGCAACAAAACAGCAACAAATAGGTAAAACAAATTACGTTTACGGTACAGTTAACAATTTATCTGGTTGGGTAAGCGTGAGCAAGTTATCTTCAACAAATAATACAGCTACCTCCCCTACTACAAACACAGGACAATTGACTGTAAATACACTTACAAACAAACAAGGTACTGTAGCTAAATCGAATCATGGCGTTTATACATCTGTGTATGATAAACAAGGTGTTCAAAAATCTTATGTTAATGGCAATACTTACAAATTAAGTAAGAAAGCTACGTTAGGAAATAATTCATTCTATTTAATTACTGATAATAAAACAAATACAAACTTAGGTTGGATGCAGACACGAGATATCACAGTTAAAGAGGCAGCTACACAAGCTACTTCAACGCCGACTAAATCAGTTAGTAAGATTGGTCAATTAAATACAAATAATGCAGGCATCAAAACGACTGTTTACGATCAAAAAGGTAAAGATGCATCTAAATTTGCTGGACGTACATTTACAGTTACAAAGCAACGTACTCAAGGCAACAACACGTATGTTTTAATCCAAAATTCGAAACAGAATACGCCTATTGGTTGGGTCAATACCAAAGACATTAATACTCGTAATTTAAGTAAAACTAAAGCTACAAATGGACAATACACAGTGAAAGGAACTAATAATGGCTTATATGCAATCCCATGGGGAACTAAAGCACAGCAATTAGATACCCAAAATAATATTAAGCATAACAACTTCAATGCCTCTAAATCTGTATTCGTTGATAAAGATGAATACCTTTACGGCAACGTTAATAATAAAACAGGTTGGGTTTCTGCTAAAGATTTAAATGCAGTTCAATCGCAATCGGATATCACACCACAAAAATTCGATTATATCATTTACAACGCTAATGGAAGTTACTATCTTGATCCAAATTCTACAAAAGCAGCTGGCTCATTAAAAGATTTCCATGAAAGTATCTTCACGGTTTTTGAAAAACAAATCATTAATGGTGTAACTTGGTATCATGGTAAATTATCTAACGGCAAGGTCGTTTGGATTAAAGAAAATGATTTACGCAAAGAACTTGTGAAATACTATAAATCTAATTTAACTTTAGATCAGGCAGTAGCATTACAACATGGTTTAAAATTCAAGCCTCAAATTCAGCGTACACCTGGAAAATGGGAAGATGCTACAGCTAATGAAATTAAAAACGCTATGGATAGTAATAAACTTGCTAAAGATCCAACTCAAAAATATCAATTTTTACGCTTAGACAAAGCACAAAATATTTCTGGAATGGATTTAGATAAATTACTTGTTGGTAAAGGAATTTTAGAAGGTCAAGGGGAAGCATTTAGTGAAGCTGCACAAGCTTATAACATTAATGAAGTTTACTTAGTTTCACATGCACTTCTTGAAACAGGTAACGGCACTTCAACGCTTGCTAATGGCGGCGATGTTGTAAATAATAAAGTTGTTACTGATGGATCGAAAAAATACTATAACATGTTCGGTATAGGTGCAGTTGATAGTGACGCTGTTAAACAAGGCTTTGTCACAGCTAAAAACAATGGTTGGGATACTGTTAAAAAAGCAATTGTAGGCGGCGCTAAATTTATTGCAAATTCGTACATCAATCAAGGGCAAAACACTTTATATAAAATGCGTTGGAATCCGGACAACCCAGGGGTACATCAATATGCAACAGATGTTGCATGGGCATCTCATAATGCTACACGTATCAAAGGTTTCTATGATTCAATGGATAAATTAGGTAAATATTTCGACGTAGATACGTATAAATAATTCAATTTAATTGGCTCTTTGTCAAAGAGAACTGATACAAAATTTTGAGATTAAGCAACCTAAGTTGTTTAATCTCTTTTTTTGATCGAAGAAGCGTCAAGTCTCGGAATTAATATGATATGCAGTATATATAAAAAACAGGTCTGACTTTTATATCAGCCCTGTTTAATATAGAATCTTAAAAAGCCTTAGCCATAGAAAGTGTCTACAACCTTTATAATATTGGCAGAAGTTGATTAGAATAAGCTTAAACTATTATCGAACTAGTTCATTCCCTTTCGTTCATATATAAATCAAGATAGCGAAATACTACTCATAAAGTTGATTTATATTAGTGAATAATTCTAAGTGTATGATTTTGAATCTTTTCTATTGGACGTAGGTATGCCGATTATTTAGTTTATGTAATAAGTTATTTAAACACTCAATATCCGTTGAGGTTAAATTTTGACATCTCGCTTCAATTAAAGCTACCCTTACTTCATTGATTTGTTGCACAAGCGCTTTGGTTTTTTCTGTAACCATTAAATCTTTACATCTTAAATCTTTGCTTGATTGTTTACTCGTAATATAGCCCATCTGACAAAGTTTTTTAATCCATCGAGAGACAATAGACTGTTCTTTATTAATTTTCATAGTTAAATCATATTGCGATAACATGTTGTAATGGTGTAAAATACGTAACATTTCTAATTGTTCTGATGTCAGATCAGTGCGCTGCCCAAACCTTCTGCTAACTAAATTTAAATCGTTACTTGTAAGTGTAATTAATTGCTCAAGTTGTTTATACATGTTGTTTCATCTCCACTACTTTAATTAAAATGTTCAATAGCATTTAAATTTATTATTTTATTTTCTAATATTATAATGTTATTCTTCCTAATATACAATGATAATCTACAAATCAGTCGATTTTGTTGCATTTGTCATATGTTTTATAATAAATTAGTAACAGTGATTATATTTTCACCTGCATTATAAAAGGAGCAACCACATGGCACAATTAAAAGAAAGAGACTTTTTCTTTGATAATGCAAGGATGATATTAATATTTCTTGTTGTATTTGGTCATTTATTACAACCATACACGGAAGAAAGTAAATATCTATCATCGCTTTATTTAACTATTTATAGCTTCCATATGCCGTGCTTTTTATTTATTTCAGGTTATTTTGCTAAAAAAGCAGGCCAAGCTGGTTATTTAGAAAAAGTTTCTAAAAAATTATTAGTACCTTATTTTATTTTCTTTGTATTTTTTACTTTTTATTATTATTTCACTGGAAAGGAAGATAGCGTTACATTTGATCCTTTTGATCCGGTGTTCGCATTATGGTTTTTACTTACCTTATTTTTCTTCCATGTCATATTAGTCATAGTAAAAGATTATAAACCTTATTATGTCTTACCTATTGCTATAATTATTTCTTTATTTGCAGGTTATTCTGATAATATTGACAATTATTTAAGTTTTTCAAGGACAATCATGTTCTTCCCTATATTTTATTTAGGTTATTTATTTACAAGTAATCACACACTTACATTAAGAAATAAAAAGTTTGCCCCTATCGCTATGGGTGTACTTGTAATATTTTTCATCATCTATACTATACATCCAATTAATTCTGATTGGCTTTTAGGCCACTCGCCTTATATGTCACTCGAAGGTAAACTTGACCTTTATAGTCCAATAAAACGTTTACTATTATACTTTATTATTTTAATAACGATGTTTTCTTTTCTAAACTTAGTTCCAGAGAAAGAAAGATTTTTCACTTATATTGGACGAAGAACAATGTATGTTTATCTATTACATGGTATCGTTATTGGCGTTATACGTGGGTTTGGTGTCTATCCTTTTAAAGAGCATATTTCTGTGATGACTTATATATATCTTATCCTGCTAACAAGTATCATTGTATACGTGTTATCAACAAAATTTATTTCGAAATGGACTAACCCAGTGATTAACTTGCAAGCCCCTTCTAATTTTAAAGAGTAATGTTATATTAATCCGATTTGTAGTGCATACAAATATGTTATGATAGTAGTAATTTGATAAATTAAGCTATCCGTACCTATTTTAACTACAAATCGGTATTTCTATTTTGAGGTGAAAACGATGAAACTATCATTAAATGACAATTCCAAATTTTTAACAGCGCCAAGTATTAGACAATTTTCAAATAAAATAAAAGACATTGATGATTGTATAAACTTAACTATTGGTCAACCAGACTTTCCTATGCCTGACGTAGTGAAAAATGCTTATATTAATGCTATAAAAGAAGACCAAACGAAATATTCACATAATAAAGGCTTACTTGAAACAAGAAATGCAGTTAGTCAATATTTCAAACAGCGTTATGGTTTTCAATATAGTTCAGAGGAAATTATTATTACTAATGGGGCGAGTGAAGCATTAGACACAGTTTTAAGAAGCATTATAAACCACGGAGATGAAATATTAATCCCTAGCCCTATTTACGCTGGATACATACCACTGATAAAAACACTTGGTGGCATACCTGTGTTTATTGATACAACTGAAACGAACTTTAAAATTACACCCCATGCCATAAAAAAACATATAACATCTAAAACTAAAGCCATTCTATTAAACTATCCTACTAACCCAACAGGTGTAATTCTAACTTATGACGAAGTTCAAGCGATTACTAATGTACTAAAAAATGAAGCAATCTTCATCATTAGTGATGAAATTTATGCCGAAAATACGTTTAATAACAAACATACTTCCTTTGCCGAATTCGAATCTATTCGTGATCAATTGTTACTAGTAAATGGTTTAAGTAAGTCGCATTCTGCAACTGGCATTCGCATTGGCTTTTTACTTGGTCCAGAATATTTAATAGAAAAATTAACTTTTATGCATGCGTATAATTGTATTTGTGCTAATGTGCCTGCTCAAATTGCATGTATTGCTGCTTTAAACGAAGGCCTAGATGCTCCACAATATATGAATAAAGCCTATATGGAAAGACGCGATTTTTTAATTGATAAACTTCAATCTCTCGGCTTTAAGTTAGATGCTAAACCAGAAGGTGCATTTTATATCTTCCCCAATATTGAAAACTTTACAGAAGATGATTTTACATTTTGTGTCGATGTGCTTGAAAAAGCCCATGTTGCAATGGTTCCTGGTTCTTCTTTTACAGATATTGGTAAGGGGCATGTACGTATTTCATATGCTTATGAACTCGATGCTTTAAAAGAAGCTATGAGAAGGTTAGAGCAGTATCTTATAGAACGATATTAATTGTATAACGGTGATGCTTTGTTATAGTATATTAAAACTTAGCGTCGCTGTTATAGTTTATTAATAAGGAAAACTGTAACGAAAAGAAAACGCATACATAAACAGTTAATAAATATTTTTCTGCAAATTTTTGTATTAATTTATAAAACATTTCTATATCTTCTGGATTTATATAAAACTGTTGTAACATGTCACTGCAATTTGTTTAAAATGATCTTTTAATGCTGTGCCTCTTTCTGTTCATTTTACTTTAATGCTACGTTCGTCTGCCTCTATTCTTATTCGTTCAATCAATCCTTTCTTTCCTAGACTTTTATAATCGTGCTAATTATTCCTGAAGCTAAATAGCGTTTGTCGCTTAAAGTTTTAATATATACAGTAACTTTATTTTCAATATATAGCATTACCGCTCAGTTCGGAAAGCTAGTATCATACTGCTTTAGATGTCTATTAAACTTGTTTACTACTTCTTTACTTGGTACATAAAATAGAAAACACATTTCTTTCATTATATGGTCCTTTGTATTTTATGTCATACATACGCTCCTCTAACCTTTCGCAATTATATTAATAGAATTTTTATTTGCTGTAAAATATAATAATAAACTACTCAAAACTTTTAAAAATACTAGCGTTTATCAACGTAATGTCACCGAAACCCATTTTATTCTAATCATTTTCTAGTTTTACAGGTAACCCAAAAAATATTAATAGTATATTACGCATATATTTAGTGCCAAAACTTAGATTTGCAATTAATTTTCTCATTATAAAGTATTTTTCGTAAAAAAATAAACCAAACGAATCGTCGTTTGGTTTACCAAATCTTTATTGATTCAATTATGGGAATTTAGGAAATTGATCGAAATCAGGGTCGCGTTTTTCTTTAAACGCGTCTCTACCTTCTTTAGCTTCGTCAGTTGTATAATACAGTAATGTAGCATCCCCGGCCATCTGTTGTAACCCAGCTAAACCGTCAGTATCCGCATTCATTGCAGCTTTTAAGAATCTTAATGCAGTAGGTGAATGTTGCATGATATCTTCACACCATTTAACAGTTTCATCTTCTATTTCATCTAATGGCACTACTGTATTTACTAAGCCCATATCTAAAGCTTCTTGAGCATTATATTGTCTGCACAAGTACCAAATTTCACGTGCTTTTTTATGTCCTACAATACGAGCTAAGTAACCTGAACCATAACCAGCATCAAATGATCCTACTTTTGGACCGGTTTGGCCAAATATGGCATTATCAGCAGCGATTGTTAGGTCACAAACAACATTCAATACATTGCCTCCACCGATTGCGTATCCTCTAACCATAGCAATAACTGGTTTTGGGATGATACGGATAAGTCTTTGTAAGTCTAATACATTAAGACGAGGGACTTGATCATCGCCTACATAACCACCATGGCCACGCACTTTTTGGTCTCCGCCTGAACAAAATGCTTTATCGCCTTCACCAGTTAAAATAATAACTGAAATACGTTGGTCATCGCGCGCTCTTGAAAATGCATCCATCATTTCTTGGACAGTGTTCGGTGTAAATGCGTTACGTACTTCAGGTCTATTAATGGTTACTTTAGCGATTCCATTATAAAATTCATACTTAATCTCTTTATATTCTTTGATTGTTTCCCATTGTCTAGTCATTTTGCTCCTCCTTATAAATAAAGCCTAATACTATTTTATCAAATTCTGCCATTTCTTCCACATGTACTGTATGTCCACTATCAGCAATTTTGAACAAACGGTTATTTGGTATCAATTGACTCATTTTCTGACCAATGCTTACAAACTTTTCATCTAAAGCACCTACAATGATACATGTGGACACGTTTATATCCTTTATTTTTGGCCATAAATTGGGCATTTGTCCAGTTCCATAATCTCGCAATGCTTTTGCTAAACGCATTGGCGCTTGCTGCATTCTCATCTGACGCATTTTTTGTCGCTTTGTTTTGCTCAAATCATATTGTGTTTGAAATAAAGGTAACTTTTCCCAGTCATTGACAAAAATTTCTAAACCTGCAATTTCCAAAACTTTTGCACGTGCTTGGTCTACCTGAATCCTTTCAATACGATCTTCTTCTTTTTTAATACCGGGCGACGTACTTTCTAAAATCAATCCGTTTAATTTATATGCTCCATATAGTGCATAGTATAATGCTATTCTACCACCCATGGAATAGCCATGTAAAAATAATTGATACGTATTAAATAACGATAGTGTATGATTTATTTCTTCACAAATAAACTTAAAACACCATGTATAATTTTGATTTGATTGGTCGTGGCCGTGACCAGGTAAATCAATCGTTAATACATTGACTTCTTCAGTAAACAGACTGATATGGTCATCAAATGTAGTTTGGTCACTGATAAAACCATGCAATAAAATCAATAGTTGATTCGTATCTTTCTTTGATTGGTGAAACTTATAATGTAACATTAATGATATCACTCAGTTTCGTATAAAGATTTTGATGCTGATTTAAATTCTCGTCACGATTTGTCATAATCTCATAGATATGAGATCCAAATTTTGATAGTTCTGCATACTTAAACATTTCTATTGACTCAAAGCGCTTAAATGTAAAATCATAGAGTAACGCAGCGTGTTCGAAGTTCAGGCCTGTCGGTGTACCAAATAGTCTTTCAAAATAACTATCTGCTGCTGTTTTCTGTGGTAAGTAAGAGAAAATACCTCCACCATCGTTATTTAACAGGACAATATTTAAATTAATATCATTTAATTTAGACATTAGCAATCCATTCATATCATGATAAAATGCTAAATCACCAATTAATAATGTTACACGTTTATGCGCTGCCATACCAATCGCAGTAGAAACCACGCCATCTATACCATTAGCACCACGATTAGAATAAACTTCCGCTTCACAATCAATAAATAAATTGTCAACGTCACGGATTGGCATACTATTACTTACAAATAGTGCATCATCTTTTGTCAATTTATCTAATACATTAGCTACAAATGCTGATTCGTCAGTTGCTGTTCTTAAATGGTCTTTTATTTTGATATGTGCTTGTTTTTCTAATGATTGCCATTTTTCCAACCAATTTTTTCGTTCAACCGCAGGTATTTCAGATAGTTGTCTAAAGAAATCATTAGCAGACATTTCATAAGATACATGAGGCACCTTTGGAAATGCATCTGGACGATCATTATTTTGCACTAATATCTGAAATGCTTCAGTCGCTTTTAACCATTGATTTACTTTTTTAGAAATGACTGGTTTACCGACTCGTATTATAAAATCAGCATTAATTGATAATCCGGATCTATACAATAAATCATACGTCGTCACCACATTAGGATGATGTTCCCTACGCAATTGGCTTAAAGGATCGGCTAAAATTGGCATATCATGTATCGTAGCAAATGTAAGAATTTGGTCTACATCTTGATGTTGCATATCACCAACAATAATGAGCCCTTTACGCTTTTGCATAATTGTGCTTATCTCATTAATACTCGTTGTTTTTTGATAATGTGGCAAAATTTTGTTATCTGAAGTTAGCCACTCTACTTTTTCTAAGTTAGGCGTTAAAGGTTCTCTAAATGGTAAGTTTAAATGTATCGGGCCTCGGTGTGGGCCGTATAAATATTGACTCGCTTTTTGCATTTGAAATTTTACAGTATCAGCCATATAATCTTGCACTTCATTAGCATCTGCTATAGGAAAATCAAATTGGTAATGTATATAATTTTCAAACATATTTGTCTGATTAATCGCTTGCGGTGCGCCTATACCCCTTAATTCATGTGGTCTATCACTTGTTAAAACTACTAAAGGTAAATGACTTAAATTACTTTCTGCAATCGCTGGGGTATAATTTGCAGCAGCCGTGCCAGATGTACATAAAACCGCAACTGGTCTTTCACTGCCTTTCATTAAACCCATAGCAAAAAAGGCAGCACTACGTTCGTCTGGATGAATCCAAGATTTTAACTTAGGGTGCGCCTCAATTGCGATTGCTAAAGGCGTTGAACGAGACCCTGGGCTAATTACGATTTCTCTTATGCCATATGCATATATTTCCGAAACAAGTGTGAAAACTTGTTTTGTTAAAGCATCTGTATGATTATTCATATTTCTCTACTCCTAAAGCTTTCATCATTGGACTAAATTTAACAGCAGTTTCTGCTACTTCACTATCAGCATCAGAATTATGCACAATGCCACACCCCGCAAATAATGTTGCTTGGTTCTTTTTAATTAACATAGACCTAATAGCTACAATAAATTCGCAGTTATCATACATATCTATATAGCCAACTGGCGCACCATATAGACCTCTTGTACCAAATTCATACTGCTCAATATAAGAAATTGCTTCGTCCTTAGGGTAACCACCTAATGCTGGCGTAGGATGTAAGTTATCTAGTAAGCCAATATAAGATGTCTTGGTTAAGCGGCCCTTAATTTTAGTGTATAAATGATATAAATGATCATTCGTTAAAATTTGTGGTTTTTCATTGAAAGTAATTTGTTCTACATAAGGTTTAATATCATTTAAAATACTTTCAACTACGAAACGATGTTCATTTAAATTTTTTTCATCATTTAAAAATGCATCTATATTTGCTTTATCTATTTCTTCTTGATGTGTTCTCTTAATTGTACCAGCAACTGCTTTTGTAGATAAAACATCATCGCTTACTTCCATTAACTGTTCAGGTGTCTGTGAAAAGAACACACTATCTTGCGATTCTAATACAAATAAATAACTATTATGTTCACCCTGTATTGCTCTGTTTAAGATGTATGAGATATTGACGTTCTTATCAAATATAATCAGTCGTTTTCTTGCAAGTACAATTTTTTTATTTTCGTCTAAAATATCAATTGTGTCTTTAACTAGATCACGCCATTCATCTTTATAAATGTCATCGATCCGCTTAATATCTCCTATTTTGTCATTTAGCTGTATATCTTTTTGAGTAAGCTTATCAATAATTGCTAAGAAAGCATCTATTTCAAAGTTCTCGGATTCTACAGTATATGTGATAAATGTTTTTCCTTGTTCCATCGTCACCAACACTTCTGGTAAGACAAAATGATTAATACCAAATTCGCGCCATTCATCCCCTGATTTATGTGATGAAAATTGAAAACCACCACATATTTTCAAATGATGTTTCTCGGAGCTTGGATGTATTAATTCAATATCATTCTTATATTTTTCCCACTCGCGGAAAATAGATTGCTTATTTTCAAAATCATTTTTAAATCTCTTAATAGCATGATAGCCAAAGAATGAAGTTTCGTTGTCATTTTTCTTGAAATAGAAACGGTCTCCTGCACAATCTTCGGTTACATGAAATAATATTGTAGGATCTAATTCATAATCTAATTTTGCTTCTACAGAAACCCAAGTTTGGTTACTTTCGTATACCGCTTCGACAATTTCACTTTCCTTGACATCTAAAGTCATCTATTTCACTTCTTTCATTATCAGTTTACACTCATTATAATATTGTACCACTTTTCAAAATCCATGTACGCTTTTCAGCTTATTTCA
Source organism: Staphylococcus sp. GDY8P131P (assembly GCF_017891975.1). Taxonomy (NCBI): domain Bacteria; kingdom Bacillati; phylum Bacillota; class Bacilli; order Caryophanales; family Staphylococcaceae; genus Staphylococcus; species Staphylococcus sp. GDY8P131P. The sequence goes on along the minus strand of NZ_JAESKF010000010.1, from coordinate 159,616 downwards.
TACAGACATTTTTACGTAATTTGACCTTTACCCCTTCTTCTATTAAAATAAATTTGATAAAAATTTATTACATTAAAAGGATTCGAGGTAAAAAATTATGGCATCTCAATACCAACAATATTCAACTGTCAGAAAATACTGGCATTTAATGAGACCACATACGTTGACCGCTGCAGTTGTACCAGTATTAGTAGGTACTGCTACCGCAAAGATTTTCTTGTTAGGCAGTGAAGATCATCTAAAACTTAGTTTATTCGTGGCTATGTTAATTGCTTGCTTACTTATACAAGCAGCAACAAATATGTTTAACGAATATTATGATTTTAAAAAAGGCTTAGATGACCACACTTCGGTAGGCATAGGCGGCGCCATTGTGAGAAACGGCATGAGTCCAAAACTCGTCATGAATTTAGCTATTGCCTTTTATATTATCGCTGCGATACTTGGCTTGTTTATTGCAACGCAAAGTTCTTACTGGTTGCTACCAATCGGCTTAATATGTATGGCTGTAGGTTACTTATATACGGGCGGCCCTTTTCCAATATCATGGACACCTTTTGGTGAGATTTTCTCTGGTTTGTTTATGGGAATGATTATTATCCTAATTTCATTCTTTATCCAAACTGGAAATGTACAGAGTCTAGCGATATGGATAAGTATTCCGATTGTAATTACGATTGGTCTGATCAATTTAGCAAACAATATCCGTGACCGCGTTAAAGATAAAGAAAGTGGTCGCAAAACTTTACCTATTTTATTAGGAAAAAATAATGCTGTGCGCTTTTTAGCATTAATGTATATCATCGCTTATTTGCTAGTTATCTATATTACATTCTTTAAACCAGGCGGTTCAATCTTTTTCTTAATTGCTTTACTATCCTTCCCAATGCCAATAAAAGCAGTTCGTAGATTTAAAAAGAATGATACCCCTACATCAATGATGCCTGCAATGGCAGCAACAGGAAAAACCAATACATTCTTTGGTGTCCTTTATGCTTTAGGTATCTATATTAGCGCATTGCTAGGCGGTATCTAATATTAAGACACTAAATTGAATAGCTTGAATTCAAAGTCGTTCTTCATTCATTTGAAGAGCGATTTTTTATTACAATTATTTTAAGATTGAGTATATACTAAGTGATAATGCATATGACCATATAAATCAAATTCACTCATGATTTGGAACCCTAATTTCTCATATACATGCAACGCTGCTATATTTTCTACATCACAATTTAAACTCCATTTTTCGTTTGGATTATTATCTAATACATGTTTAATTAATTTTGTTGCTACACCATTTCCACGATATTGAGGGAACGTTGCGACAGTTTCAATATACCATTCGTCATCATTAGCTTCTTTCATTGGCATAGGCGTGCCATAAGCTTTAATATCTTCATCTACGTTTAGTTCTAACCACGCTTGCTCAAGTTCTAATTCTTGATCCCCTGGATAGGCTATCAAACACCCTGCAATATGACCATCTATTTCATATACCCAAACATTACTAATGTGCCCCCTATATTTTACGTCGACCATACTTTGTTTCATTATATTAAGTAAGCGAGACTTTTCTACTTCCTTTACCATATCTATATCTAATTGACTCCAGATGATATAACATAATTCTGCTATTTCTTTTTTATCATAAGGCTTCGCTTTTCTAATCATTTTAATTTCTCCTTTATGTTAATCCAACTATTAATTCTATTATATACGAATCCATGTGAAAATTCGAAGTAATCATAACGGTGCCCTATATACTTTTTCATATTGTTTTATTTGTCCTAATGCGTGATATAAGAGATAATTAAATCAATCAATTAAAGGAAAGGATATTATACTAATGAAAGTAAATAAAGTTATATATGTTGTACTCGCATTTTTGTTAGGCTGGTGTGGTATACACAAATTTTATTCAAATCAATTACTACAAGGTATTATTCATTTAATATTTTTCTGGACTGGCATCCCTTACATTATCGCTATAATTAGCGGTATACTAACGATTTTCTTCAACAAAGCAGATGAAAACGGTCTAATCACGCTTGAAAAGTAACCCGCATTTAACTTTCTAAAAAATTCCCTATCTTTATTTACGCTGTCTTAAACAGGGTATAGTAGTTGTATATAAATGAGTGATTTTTTATTTGCTAGGAGGTTAAACTTATGAACATTATTAAACGCATTTTTAGAACCCTTATTGTAGGCTATATTGTTAAAGGAATTAGAAATTTAATCAAAAATAAATCAAAATAAATTTACGAAATAAATTGCACGAAACTTCAAGAACAAATGTAGGCAACCGCTTATACCCTGTTGGCATAATCAATATGGGTACGAGCGGTTGTTTTACGTATAATCAGAGAAATAATCTTTCTATAATTGAATTTTTCAAACTTGGTTTTAATTATCTACGAGCATATTCGGAGTCAATTTAAATGCCACATTGCAATCTTGGATTAAAAGTGAAATTCTCAGTCTTAGAATTAACCATTTCTTTCTAACATATCATTAAGGCCTTTCAGCAAAATGTATATAATTTAAAATCAATTTAACAATACTTTGATTCTTCTGTAAAGTATAATTTCAAGACATTACGCTATTAAAGAATGAAATATAAATTATATTTATATGATGGTAGTTATTAATTAAACAACCTTTTCAATTTTATGTATATTAAACCCAATATTGTGTAAATGTTAAATAATATATTGCTATGCATACTACAAATAATTATTTATTTTTCGTATAATAATATTAATGTGTTTTTATAGCATAAATTTATTATTTGGGAGGAAATGACATAATGGCAAAGGAACAAAACGATATTTCTTTGGAAGAGCAATTAGCAAGGCAGCAGCAACAGTTTGAACAGTACAAAGAGGAGCAGAAGAAAGGCAAGAAAAAGAAATGGTTTTGGGGCTGTGGCGGTTGTCTAGTTTTCATAATTATTATGGGTATTATTTTTGCTGCATGTTCAGCAACCATGGTAAATGAAGTAGATAAAAATGTTAATGAAGAAAATACCTTAGATAAAGATGATGATACTGAAATCAAACATGTTGGAGATACTGTTAAAGTAAAAGATGTAGAATTCACTTTAAATGATGCATATTACACTGATGAAAGAAACGAATTTGCTGACGAAGATATTGAAGCAGATAAAATTTTAAAAGTTGATATGACAGTTAAAAATAATAGCGGTGACGATATCCCAGTTGGTGGAGATGTAAAAGTTTACACCGATGGAAAACAAGCTAAATCTTACCCTGTCGATGATGAGTTACTTGATGGCTTGTCGCCTGGAAGAAGTATAGACGGATCATCTGGATTCGCTATTAATGGCAACCCAGAAAAAATAGAATTAGAATATGAACAATTTTTAGATTTATCTAATGAAAAAGTTATTTTTGAATTAGACCCTAAATAGTTTTAAAAAGGCAGTCTTTACTGCCTTTTTTATTATTTAGTATATATGGTCGAGGTGCAGCACATCTAAGAAATACATAAAATATCTCTTTTAATAAAAATAATAGAAAAGCTTAACAATACAGAAAAATTTAAGATCTAAAATGAGTAAATTTAAAAACATCCAAATAGAGAATTTTAGACAAAATAAAAAGAACGCTGATATATCAACGTTCTTAAGGCATTCTGTAAAATAGAATTTTAAAGAATTTTGTGTTATTACGGAAACGGAGGGATTCGAACCCTCGCGCCGCTCTCGCGACCTACACCCTTAGCAGGGGCGCCTCTTCAGCCAACTTGAGTACGTTTCCAATGGCTCCACAGGTAGGACTCGAACCTACGACCGATCGGTTAACAGCCGATAGCTCTACCACTGAGCTACTGTGGATTAATTTGTATCTCTAATCAAGCACAAATATTATTATATCAATTAATAACAAATTTTCAAGTACTATTGCAAAAAAATATGCAGAACATTTACACTAAATTAATATAATATTCCGCATATCCTAATTTTACATTAATAATTTAAATAATTCTTAACTATTTGCTTTCAAACAAAGAGTATTTAGCTAATGCTTCGTATATATTAAGTTGTGGTTTCGTATAATCTATTGGAGATTCCGGATCAAAAGTTGCAACCCTAGCTGCTCTGTCCATCATATAATAATAATAAATACCATTTAAATATTGATGATGCATGCTATGTGCTGAAATACTGACAATGATAGACTGATTATCAACAAAGTTAACTCTACATTTTTTATCTTTTAATGATCTAATACTTTGAACATAATGGATGTTAATCCATGTATTTTGTGTTTTTCTATCAGAATGAGTTGGAAAAAAATAAGTGGGAAATAATGGAGTAAATAGAATTGGGGGTTTACTGCTAATACCAGTGATCCGAATGGTGTCTTCTTTCTTAAACACATAACTACTACCATAAAATCTACAGGAACGATCAATAATTTTATGTGTACGTTCTTTAATCACATCTTCATCTTCTTTATACCTTAGTACGCGCGTTCCTTCATATTGTCCAATAGCTAGATGGCAAGGTTGTAATGCCATATCACCTTTTTTAATAATGTACGGTTGATTCATAGTTGTGACCTCCTTGCAAAATTTGGTGATACTCAAATAATATACCAACACCAATTTAAAATCAACTTATATTATAAAATATTTTATAAATTTTCCGCAATTAAATTTTAGGTGCGAAACTTTTTCTATTTTTAAATTACTGAAAGTTGCATTTTACACTAATTTTTCCAGAAAAGTCAGAATATTCGTTGATTTAGGATTCAAAACCTTGTATACTATACGTAAATATAGATAGAGAGGTTGTGTTTTCAATGAAACATAATACACATGTAAAATACAATACATTAGAGTCTTTTGTATCAACAATTAACGACTTAGGTATTGAATTAATCATTGACGAATCATTAAGGAATGTACGTAAACAGCAACTAGAAAATCTGATAGATAACGCTCTTAAAAATAAAAACGAGAATGATTTCAAACGTTATACTGAAGAATACAAAAATTTGGAGGAATATCTCGTTGGCTAATTTATTAGAAGTTCATTTAAATTAAGGTCTATTCACTAATTATTTAAAGTTAGAGAATAGACCTTTTTTCGATGTTGTATTTATTTATGACATTAATCTAATCAGTTCGTGTCGGTCAATGTCACCGAAATAATGGAAAATATCATAATCTGCTAATGCTTCTTCAATACTGTCAAAATCATGTAATGTGCCTTCTAAAGCGTGTTCTAATTCAGTAACATCCCCCACGCCAAAGAAATCACCAAAAATTTTAGCATGTTCGATTCTACCTTTTTTAACATCTAATTTAATTTGTACAAAACCTTTTTCAAATTTTTCTTCTCGTTCGAAATTATATTTCGGGTTTCGACCATAATTCCATTCCCAAGTTCGATATTTCTCATTGCTTAACTTCTCAATATTCTCCCAATCTTTATCCGAGAGTTTATATTCTTCAACTTGCTTAGCTTCACCGAATATCGTTTTTAAAATAATTTCTTTAAATGTATCAATATCTAACGGTTCTTCTAAAAACTCTGAAATGTTTGCCACACGGCTTCTTACAGATTTAATGCCTTTAGATTTAATTTTAGCTGGGTTTACTCTTAAAGCATTTTGAACTTCGTTAAGCTCGCTATTCAACATTAATGTACCGTGGCTAAACATTCTATCTTTTACTTTGACCATTGCATTGCCTGATATTTTGGCGTTACCAACTTGAATATCGTTTCTACCACTCATTTCAGCATCTAAACCAAGAGATTTTAAAGCTTCTACAATAGGTTCAGTGAATTTTTTAAAATTATGAAAACTATTACCGTCATCATCGGTTATAAAACTAAAATTTAAATTACCCGTATCATGGTACACTGCGCCCCCGCCAGAGATACGTCTTACTACATCTATACCGTGTTCATCAATATACGGTTGATTAACTTCTTCAATTGTATTTTGATTTTTACCAATAATAATTGAAGGTCGATTTATATAAAAAAGAAAATAACTGTCATCATTCGGCATATTTTTTAAAATATATTCTTCCATTGCCAAATTTAAAGTGGGATCGGTAATATTATGATTACTTATAAATTTCATTTACTGCACTCCTTTTCCTCAATATACCCTTACCTTATTTATGCAATACTTTTATAAAAAATGCCAATCATTTAACTGATTTTCTCAATATTTTTCAAAAAAAGAAGGATAACAATATATTTAATGGTTATTTGTTTATTTGTCTTAAGATTTTTTGTATAATACTATCTAGTTAGCATTTCTAGGGAGGACTAAAAATGACTGTTGCAGAAGTGGGAAATATAGTAGAATTTTATGACGGTTTAAAAGGCCGCGTAGAAAAAATTAATGATAATTCAGTAATTGTAGACCTAACAATTATGGAAAATTTTAATGATCTAGACTTGCCTGAAAAAACTGTCATCAATCACAAACGATATACAATCGTCGAACAAGAAGGATAGTTATATGAATAGAATTTCAAACGCGTTAATCTGGTTTATCATAAGCTTTATCGTATTCCACATTATTTTGTATATTATGTGGGGCGAAAAGCAAGAATATTGGTACCTTTATACGGGCATTATGCTTATAGCAGGTATTAGCTATATATTTTACCAAAGAGATATTGAATCTAAAAGGTTATTAACTTCTCTTGGTATGGGTATAATTACAGGTATCGTACTTATAATTATACAGCTTATTATAGCAGCAATCTCGCCAGATATTAAATACGCTTCACTGATTAAAGAATTAACTCGTACGGGTGTATACTTTAAATGGCAGATGTTAGTTACTCTATTATTTGTGATACCATGTCATGAACTTTATATGAGAACTGTACTACAAAAAGAATTACTAAAATTAAATATTCCTATGTGGTTAAGTGTATTAATAACAGCAATCTGTTCTGCTTCATTATTTTTCTATTTAGATAAAATGTGGATTGTTTTCTTCGTATTTATAGTTCAATTAATACTTTCATTAAGCTATTATTATACACGTAGAATTGCTACGACTGTAATAGCACAAATTGTTGCAGTTGTTATTCTATTAATATTCCATGGCTAATCCAACTTGGATAATCAAGTCTATTAATAATGATGTAGAGGAGCCTTAGACATTTTGAAATGTTTAAGGCTCCTCTTATTTTATTCATGTATTACTTTTTATTAAAAGTTTTGGATATTTTCCTTTATTTCATAACGCGTTGTCTATTAACAAAACATTTCACATGTCAAAGTTTCACATCGAATGTTTGCTTTTGCTGTATTTGATAATCATTATTTTTTAAATTTCGAGCGATTAATTCTACCATGGTAATTTCATCTGTTTCATGGATTACTGCATTTTCTAGATATTGTTTGTAATTCCTATAGCAGTAATCAGTCATGCTAACACGGTACATATGCTCTAATTTTATATTTTTTAACGTCACGCGGTTAAATGGTTCGGCATTCATATCGATAGTATAATCGACCCCTTGCCAAAAAGTACATAGCGTTTCATCTACAATTGTTAAACTTAGTTCACCGTGACTGAATTCAATGTGAGAATAACAATATTCTAATATAGCTTGAATTTGTTGGCCTTTCATTGTTAAATCAACTGGTACATCAGGATGTGGATACGCATTGAATAAATCTTCATTTGTGATAATGCCATTGAGCCCTTTTTCACCACTTGTAGGTAAATGAACGCAAGATATATCATAGTCATACGCCAAACGAATACTATCATGTAATAGCTGCGTAAATGGATGCGGTTTAGTAATCACATCTCCTAATCCATTGACCGATGCTGATACTGCCTTTTCGTTGATTACCTCTTCACTCCAGTGACAAACTGCTTTTCTATCATAAAATGTTAAATCTAATAAAGCTGCATCTTCTGGATAATCATTCAAATCCACAATTTTGGAATTTACATCTTCTAGTTCATATGAATTCGTACGTTTCTTAAAATTAATCATTACATGAATCAGCTGTTCGGCATTCTGCCCTGCTTGAACGTAAAGCGTTTGATCATCCCTACCAATAAATGTTTGATGTTGATGTCCAGTTATCAATAAATCAATAACACCTAAAGTTTGCATAATTTTTTCTGCTTCATTCACATGTTGCTCTCGCTCATTAGATGTTTTATTAAGTTGATTAAGTCCGCCATGATAAATAACAACTAAAAAGTCAGGCATTTCAGTTTCGTGAATAAATCGAATCCATCGCTTAGAAGAACGTAATGTTTTTTCAATACGTACATCGTTTTCCATCTCAAAATGTTCACGTTCCATCAATCCATCTGAAGTTAAACCCACAATTGCGATCTTAACGCCTTCTATTTCTTTAATTGTATATGGCGTGGAGAAGTATGGTTCTTTCGTACGTTTATATTCAATATTTGCAGATAGCCATGGGAATCTAGATAATGATACGGCTCTTGAAAAGAATGACAAGCCAAATTTAAATTCATTTGGACTAATACCACTTGCGTCATACTGCATGGCGTTCATTAATTTAATCATGGGATGACGCTTATAAGGTGCAACAATAGCGTAATAAAATGCTGCTAATGAGCCGGCTAAACTACCGCCACTATCTAATAAAATGACATGCTCATTCGTTTCTCTTACATCTTTAACATAGGAACCTGCTCTATAAATATTTGAATTATTTTCACCGCTTTGAAAATAACTATGCATATCGGAAGTAGTAATGATATCTATTGCAATTTTTTCACTTTTTTTCATACGCCTCTCCCCTCATTAACACTAGTCTAACACGTTTCTAAAATAGCTTGAAATAATAATGCTAGTATTTTTTCAAGTTATATATAGCAGTTTAATTTTCAATTTAGCCCACAATATAAAAGCGCCAATACATCAATGATGAGATGTACTGGCACTGATCATTATACAAACTGACACAATCCACTTTGCTCTTTAAAATAATTTTTATAATTAGCCGATTTGTATACGTTCTTTAGGATAATGAAATTTATCAGGTTCTCTACGTCCACCGATCATAATAATAAAACTAATTAAACCAACGCGTCCGATTAACATTAATAGCATTAACACACCTTTGGTCATATCATTAACATCATCTGTGATACCCAAAGACAGTCCGCATGTTCCAAACGCTGACATAACCTCAAAAAACGCTTGTAAAAATGATACTTTACCATTTTCTACAACGAGTATAAATATCATGCTCGCGAATGTCAGTATACTAGCCATGATAAATACAGCAAAGGAACGCTGAACATCTGTAATATGAATTTCGCGATTAAAGGCTTTGATAGATGTTTTTTCTGGTTGATTACTAAAGTTTAATAAAAACAATATTAAAATAGCAAAGGTCGTAGTTCGAATACCACCGCCAACCGAGCTTGGTGAAGATCCTATAAACATTAGGATACCCATCACTATATTAGTACCTTCACCAAATCCACTTACATCCAATGTCTGTAAACCAGCACTTCTTGTTGTTGCTGATTGAAATAATGCGTAAAATAATGACTTATGCCAACTCATATTTTGAAATGCTTGATTATGTTCTAATAATAATATGATTAATACACCAAAAATAAATAACGCAAAATAAGTTACCGTTGTAATCTTGGCAAATAATGAAAATCTAAAATTTGGTATTCTATTTTTAATATACGCTTTCACTTCTAATAGGACTGGAAAGCCTATGGAACCTAACATAATTAAAAATATTACTATTGTTTGCACAAAATAGTCATTTGCATACGGTATGAGTGATTGCCCAGTAATATCAAGTCCACCGTTTGTTGTTGCAGATACGGATACAAACATACCTTGCATAATTGCATATTGAATATCTGGCGTATCTCTGTAAAAATAAAATGCTAATAACGATGCACCCACAAGTTCTATGATTAGAATTGTACGAACGATATCTAAAATCAATTTTACAGTTCCACTCATTGTATGTTTATTATTATCTAGCATAATTAATTGACGCTCACGCATACCAATATGTTTACCTAATACAACCCACAACATGGTACCGATAGCCATAACACCAATACCGCCCATATTGAGTATAATCATTATAATAATCTGACCGAATGTCGTGTATGTATCGATTATATTAACAGGTGATAAGCCTGTTACACTCACGCCAGATACCGCAACAAACAATGAATCAATTGGGTCAACCGTTATATTGGATTTATGTACAAAAGGCAAATTAAGCATTAAAAATGCTACAATAATCGCCACTATATAATACATCACAATCCCTTGTTGAGGACTTGATTTTTTTAACAATTGATTGAAAATGGACAACGTTTCATCACCTCAACGTTATTTCAGTTTAATCTTAATATCCTTTTCTTTGCCATCTCTATATATTTTGGCTGGCAATGTTTTCAAATCATCTTTATGGCTAAAAATAATTTGTCTATATCTAAGATTATCTTCTAATTCTTTACCATCTAATTCTACTATGACATCATTTTTTTGCAACCCAGATTTTTCAGCTAATGAATCTTTTTTTACTTCCCCTATAAATACACCTTTATTTACATCATCAGGTAGATTAATGGATTGTTTTGTCGAGTCATTAATGTCGCCTATATTGGCAATTGTGATACCCGTATTAGGATATTTAACTTCACCTTTATCTTCTAGTTGCTTAGCAATACTTTCAGCATCATTAATAGGAATCGCAAAGGCTATACCTTCCACATTGTCCATGTCTATTTTCAGAGATGCTATGCCGACCAATTTACTCTCTCTATCAATAACTGCGCCACCAGAATTACCTGGGTTGACTGGTGCATCCATTTGAAAAGCACTCATCAATACATCATATTGATTGTCTTTGTCAATATCAACTGGAATATGTCGATTTAGTCCTGAAACAATGCCATTTGATATACTGCCTTTAAAATCTACACCTAATGGATTTCCAACTACTATAATAGGTTCTCCTAACACTAATTTACTAGAATCTCCCATTTTAATTGGTTTAACGTCACTATCTGATTTAACTTTGGCTTTAACCACAGCGATATCTGAGTATTTATCTGCTCCAATCACCTTCCCAATTGAATAATCATCGTTGCCATATGTAATCTTTTGCTCTTTTTTATCTCCAACAACATGTGCGTTCGTCATAATAAAAATAGAGTCGCCCACTTTTTTGTAGACGACACCTGAACCTAATTCATTCTCTTTTCCTGCTTCTTGTGTCTCTTTTTCAGCAGAGGTTGTATCATTACTTGTGTCATTTTCAACAGTTACTACGGAATGAATTGCGTTATTTGCACTTTTCATTGTTGTTGTGTATGTTTTGTCTGTATCTTGAGTATCATTGAAAGCATTGTGATTTGAACTGCCATTATCATCAACATTTTTAAATATTGCTTGTATTAATATTAATAGCACAATAATTGCAACAACGATTAAAATTTTAGCCCAATGCTCAATAAAAAACGTCCTTACCTTTTCTGTAGTACGTTGTTCACCTTTAGTTTCAGTTTCTGATTTAGATTGATGCAGTTGCTCTGATTCCTCTAATTTTGGGTTATGAGGTTGAGTCTTATTTTCATCATCATTTAAATAATGATCAACTCTAGACTGTTGTGCATTTTCTGAATAAAAGTGCTCCTCTTGTTCTTTTTTTAGCGGTGTATCTTGTATGTTCGGTTCATCTTGATTCAAACCACTGCCTTGATTATCAACGGTAAGTTTTGATGGCTGTTTATCTGTTGCATGTTTATCCTCGTTGTCAATTTGCTTTGATGTTTCATTAAATGTATCATCTAAAGGGATTTGCTGATCAGTGGTTTCTCCTTGTGAATATGTTGAATTACGCGCAGCAGCAGTTGCTTGTTGTTGCTGAATTTCTTCTTGTGTAAGTTTTTCTATGCGTGCCTTTCTCAGGTTTTCTTTAACACGTTCTTCATTGTTTTTAGCAAGAATTTCAGCTCTTTCTTCACGCTGTTTTCTAGCTTTACGCTCTTGTTGGACACGCTGCTCCCGTTCCTCATTATGAAAATATTCGCGTCGCTTACGACCGTATTTCCCTTTTGGGATGACATGTTTTTTATTTTGCGTCACAATAATCCCCCCTAATACTTCTTTATTATAACTATATTATGACATATCATATATCATTTTTCTGCTCTATTTTGTCATATAAAAATAGCATACTACAGATTATAGACCCTTGTAACAAAAAATTCTAATTTTACTACATATATGTGATAAGAAAAACTACCGTTCTATTTTTCTTTATAGATGCATGATATTAAAAATGGCTGACCTCATAAATGATATGAAATCAGCCTTGCTAAAAACTTTAATTATTTAATTGTCCACTTGATCAGACACAGTTCCGAATAAATAGCTTCGTATCAAATAAGGTCTTTACCAGTGGTTAACTAAACTAAAAATATGCTTAGTATAGATATTCACACCTATTTGATATGACACCCTATTATTGCGTTGTTTACAAGCTAAATATATTATTTATTTTCTTTTTTATTATTTTTGACAGAAGTCAACCAACCAATGATGACAAGTACAATCATAACTGTCCAGAAGATAGATTGCCATGCAATACTATGTGGGAAATGCTCTGGCAATATTTTAATATCAGGATGTGCGAGTACCATAATAACCAATTTAATACCTACCCATCCAACGATAGCAAATGCTGCACCTTCTAAGCCAGGATATTTATTAAGTAAGTTGACAAACCAAGTTGCTGCGAAACGCATAATGATTACACCTAACATACCGCCTAAGAACATCACAGCAAACTGGCCTAAGTCCATGCCTCCAAAATGTATACCTACGGTAGGTAAAGTAACTGCGATAGCAAGTGCTGCTAACATAGAATCGATTGCAAACGCGATATCCGCAAATTCTACTTTTAACACAGTACCCCAAAATGCTTTTGGACTTGCATGTATTTCTTCTCCAGATTCATCAAAGTGGTGATCGTCTGTACCATCATCTACATGATGCTCTTTCTCTTTAAAGAAGGATATGAGATTTTTAATGGACATGTACAATAGATAAAGTGCGCCTAGCGCTTGTATCCACCAAAAATGCGCGATAATACTTATTAAGAATAAAGAAATGAAACGGAAAATAAACGCACCTAACAAACCATAAAATAAGGCTTTTTTACGTTGCTCTGGTGGCAAATGTTTAACCATAACTGCCATTACAACAGCATTATCTGCTGCTAATAAACCTTCTAAAAATACTAATACGACAAGCACCCATAAATAAGGTAATATTAAACTCGGATCCATATAGGCCAACTCCTTTAGTTTTTCAACATAAAAATAGAGACCTAAGCTAAGTAAATGCTACCCACATCGTCAATGATACAAACATACTAAAATATAATAAAACGTTAGTATGTTTGTAAATTTTTGGTGTTTGTAACATTTATAGCAAAGGTCTCACTCGACAGTATCATTCTGCCCATTTTACCGGAAACATTGCATGTTTCGTAATGACGATAAAATGACTATGTTAAAAAGATATATAAAACAGATATGTTCAAACGATGTCGCTACTTCATATATCTCTTTAAAAAAGTTGAATTACTCCCCTCTGACTACAAAGTCATAGGTATTCTATTAATAATATAGTATTATACACAATTAATCACTTTATAACAAACTGTATAATTTAATTTCTGGAAATTTCTCTTCAAACCATCTCGTAGCAAATTCATTTTCAAATAAAAATACATAATTATCATATACGTCTTTGACTAAAATAGAACGCGATGAACTCATGTTATCTTTAATATCTGCTTCGTTTTCAACCCATCTTGCAATTTTTGGACCTACAGGTTCCATTACGACATCTACATTATATTCATTTTTAAGACGATGCTCAAACACTTCGAATTGTAGTTGTCCTACTGCACCAATGAGAATTTGGTTGGTATGCAATGTTTTATAATACTGAATTGCGCCTTCTTGAACTAATTGTTCTATACCTTTATGGAAATGTTTTTGTTTCATCACGTTTTTAGCAGAAACTTTCATAAATAATTCTGGTGTGAATTGTGGTAGTTCTTGGAAACTAAATTTTTGATTTCCTCCTACCAAGGTATCACCAATTTGATAATTACCTGTATCATACAATCCTATGATATCTCCAGCTACTGCATGATTGACTGTCGCTTTATCATCAGCCATAAACGAAGTTGAACGTGTTATTTTTTGTTTCTTTTTCGTACGTTGTAACGTGACGTCCATACCACGTTCAAATGCGCCACTGACTACGCGCATAAACGCAATTCTATCTCTATGCTTTGGATCCATATTCGCTTGTATTTTAAATATAAAGCCTGAAAAATCTTGGTCATATGGACTGACTTCAATGTCTTCTTTAGTTTGTCGTGCGCTTGGCATCGGTGCATGATCAACATAAGCATTCAAGAAATTTTGCACACCAAAGTTGGCTAATGCTGAACCAAAGAATACGGGTGTTAAATCACCTGTGCTTAATGCTTCGTTATCAAAAGTTTCTCCCGCTTCTTCTACAAGCATTAATTCTTCGATTGCTTGTGTAAACGCACTATCATCTTTAATGTGGTGATCTTCTTCTAGTTCATAATCTTCGTTTAAATGAAGCACATTTTGTTCATCTCTGAATGGCTCAATTGTGTGTGTACCACGGTCAATAACGCCGAAGAAATTTTGTCCCATACCTACTGGCCAATTCATTGGGTAAGTTTCTATTTCTAATGTAGATTCAATTTCATCTAATAATTCAAATGGTTCTTTACCTACTCTATCTAATTTATTGATAAAGGTAAAAATAGGTATGCCTCTCATTTTACAAACTTTAAACAATTTTAAAGTTTGTGGTTCAATACCTTTGGCACAGTCGATAACCATTACTGCGCTATCAACAGCCATTAAGGTTCTGTATGTGTCTTCAGAAAAATCTTCGTGACCAGGGGTATCTAAAATATTGATTTTATAATGATCATAGTCAAATTGCATAACTGAACTTGTAACTGAGATACCACGTTCTTGCTCGACTTTCATCCAGTCACTTGTCGCGAATTTCCCACTTTTTTTACCTTTTACTGTCCCTGCTTCTCTAATTGCACCACCAAATAATAGTAATTTTTCTGTTAAAGTGGTTTTACCAGCATCAGGGTGAGATATAATCGCAAAAGTTTTTCTAGATTCTACTTCTTCCTTTATACTCATTTGTTCTCTCCTTTAATTCTCAAATATCCATTGACCAATAACATCAGCAATCTGTTCTGCTGTTGATTCATCAAGTAACGTAAACAAGTGTATCACAAGTTCCTCCTTGATATCATCTTCATTTAATGAAGATTCAATTTCTATTGACCAATTTAAGTCTGGTATAACGATCAGGTATAACCCATCGCTTTTATTCTCATAAATATAACTACGTATATTGACGCCATCATGTTCTATATATTTAATCTTCAACAGGACCACCACCAAATTTTTTATAAGCAGCTTCTAAACCAATCAAATCATCTCTATGTGGTACTTTTACATGGCCTGGCATAATTTGATAAGGTTCGCGTCCTTTTGAAGCTAATACGACTGTATCTCCAGGGTTAGCAATCTCAATAGCGTGACGAATACCTTCAGCACGATCCTCAAACTCTACATAATTGTTGTGTGTAGCCCCTTTAGCTAATCCTCTAGTTAATTTTTTTGGGTCATCATTGGCCGGATTATCCGGCGTGAATATAACATAATCTGCTCTACATGCAACTCGCCCCATTTCAGGTGTTTTTCCCATATCACGTTCTCCAGCCATACCACATAAGAAAATCAACCGTTGTTTCGCAAATGGTTTCACTGCATCGATCAGCTTATCCATACCGTCTGCGGTATGAGCATAATCAATAATTAAATCAATGGGTAAGGATGAGTCTAATACTTCAAGTCTTCCTTCAACTGGTTCCAAATGCTCAACTGCTTGAATAACTTCTTTGAGTGACGGGCCCTTACTCCAAACTGCAATCATTGCTGCCATAATATTAGATACGTTAAATAACCCAACGTACGGCGATTTCACAGTGAAAGCGCCTTCTGGTGTGTTGAAATCAAAGGTCACCCCTTGTAAAGATTCATTGATATTTTCAGCCATAAATTGCGCTTCATTCTCAATTCCATAAGTAAACACTTCAAACGGCGTTACTGAAGCCAAGTACTCTGAAAAAGTATCATCTTGATTTAACACAACGTATTTTTCTCGTGATAAATCTTCTCCTAGTTGACTGAATAATAATGACTTAGCATGCCCATATGCTTCCATTGTGCCGTGAAAATCCAAATGATCTTGTGTCAAATTTGAAAAGATAGCTACATCAAAATCAACGCCGCTTAAACGTCCCAATGACAAGCCATGACTCGATACTTCTAGTGTCATCGCTGCTGCATCTTTTTCTACTGCTTCATGTATTTTTTTGGTTAAAGAAACTGTTTCTGGTGTAGTATTTGCACCTTTAGACTTCTCTTCATTAACTTGGAAGCCATTTGTACCTAAATAAGCACTACCTTTATTAAGTTTTCTATAAATGTGATGTATCATTGTTGCTATAGAAGTTTTGCCATTTGTTCCGGTAACACCATATGTAGTAAGTTGTTTACTTGGGTAGTTAAACAATACATTTGCAAGTAAACTTGCAACGCGCAATGTATCGGGTACAACGATTTGAGTTACTTCTCCTGCCAATAATTGCTCATGGCTTACTACAATGAGTTCACAGCCTTGATTTACGACATCTTGACAAAATTTATGACTATCAACTGTATAACCTTTAGAAGCAACAAAGATACTTCCTTGTCCAGCAGTACGCGAGTCCGTTGTTATATCAGTAATGTTTCTATCTAATGTTCCAATTACTTGTTTGACCCTTATTTTTTTAAACAACTCATTTGCATTCAACATTAATCGCTCCTTTATTTCCAATACTTCTATTATACACTTTTTCATTCGATTTTATAGAAACTAATATTGCCAATTAATGATTATTTGACTATTATTTCTTTCATGTTTCTTTTTCATGTATATTTATTTAATTTCTTAAATTCAGCTTATTTTGAAATAAAGCGTGGTATTGTGTATATATAGGACAACCTAAATTTACCAAAATATAATTTTTTAAATTAGTATGAATCATTTTCCATACATTTGTAAAATGATATAATCGCTATTCATTGTGTTTTTTCTTTCGCAAGACAATAAAATGCGTTAAACTTAGCATGAGCTAAATTTATACTATTGGAGGGTGACTCAAAATGGTTACTCGTAACAAAAAAATATTGATTATTACTGGTTCTTTTGGTAATGGGCATTTACAGGTTACTCAAAGCATAGTAAACCAATTCAATGAAATGAATCTAGACAATTTAACAGTTATAGAACATGATTTGTTTTTAGAAGCTCACCCTATTCTGACTTCTATATGTAAAAAGTGGTATATCAATAGCTTTAAGTATTTTAGAAATATGTATAAATCTTTTTACTATAGCAAACCAGATCAAATTGACAAATGCTTCTATAAATATTATGGCTTAAATAAATTAATTAATTTATTACTAAAAGAAAAGCCGGATTTAATTTTGCTTACTTTTCCAACACCAGTTATGTCTGTATTAACTGAACAATTTGATATGAATATTCCAATAGCTACAGTTATGACAGATTATAGATTGCAAAAGAACTGGGTTACACCTCATTCCCAAAAATATTATTTGGCTACCGAGGAATTAAAAGACGAGTTCGCTGCAATAGGAATTCCTAGAAATCAATTAAAAGTCACAGGTATCCCTATTTCTGACAAATTTGAAAAAGATATAGATACAACTTCGTGGTTACGTCAAAATAATTTAAATCCAGAAAAACCTACTATCCTTATGTCAGCAGGTGCATTTGGTGTATCTAAAGGATTTGGACAGATGATTTATGATATTTTAACTAAAAGTCCACATTCACAAGTGGTTATGATTTGTGGTAAAAATAAAGAGTTAAAACGCACATTGGCTAACCAATTTAAAGATTATGATAACGTACTTATTTTAGGTTACACAAAACAAATGAATGAATGGATGGCGTCCAGTCAATTAATGATTACAAAACCTGGAGGCATTACTATCTCAGAGGCACTAACACGCCAAATACCAATGATTTTCTTAGATCCTGCACCAGGACAGGAATTAGAAAATGCTATTTACTTTGAAGAAAAAGGTTACGGTAAAATCGCTTATACACCAAAGGAAGCGATTCAACAGGTCGCATCGTTAACTAATAATTCAACTTCATTAAAAGAGATGACTAAAGCAATGAGTGAATCACGCATCCCCTATTCAACATATAAATTATGCAAAGACTTATTAGAACTTCTAGATCATTCTACTCGATATGAAGAAGTATATGGAAAGGTTCCTTTATATGCAAAGCTCTTCGTTAAATGATATTAACTATAACTCAAATAAAAACTTTATAATTATGTTGATCATTTTATTTTTAATGGAGTTTGCTAGAGGTATGTACGTGCTTAGTTATTTAGCGTTACTTCCGACAGCAACTTCTATTGCGGTAGGTGTTACATCTATCGCTATTTCTATTCACTTTATTGCTGATGCGTCCACAAATTTTGTCATTGGATTTTTACTTAAACGCTTAGGCACCAAGCTTGTGTTAACACTGGGTTTCTTATTAGCTTTTGGTAGCTTATTTTTAGTGATTTGGTTCCCAACATCACCCATTGTATTAATCACGAGTGCTATCTTATTAGGTATTGCCGTTAGTCCAATTTGGGTAATTATGCTAGCAAGTGTAGATGAAAAAAATCGCGGTAAGCAAATGGGCTATGTTTATTTCTCGTGGCTTTTAGGTTTATTAGTCGGTATGGTCGGCATGAACTTGATATTTAAAATACATCCAACACAATTCGCTTTTATGATGTCACTCTTCGTACTCATAGCATGGATTTTATATTACTTTGTTAAAATACGGCTTACAAATTACAATACAAGACCTGTTAAACAACAACTAGGCCAAATTGTAAATGTGACTAAACGTCATCTCATCTTGTTCCCAGGTATTTTATTACAAGGTGCATCTATCACAGCCCTAGTGCCCATACTACCTACATATGCAACAAAAGTCGTCGGGGTTTCAACCGTTGAATATACAATGGCAATCATTATTGGCGGCATCGGTTGTACAGTCTCTATGCTATTTTTATCTAAAATTATCGATAAAAACGGGACATCTTTTATGTATGGCATTATATTTAGCGGATTTGTCTTATACACTTTAATGATATTTACATTATCTATTATCACAGACATTAAAATCGTTTGGGGTCTTGCGTTATTTATAGGGCTAATGTACGGCATCTTATTACCTGCATGGAATACATTTATGGCGAGTCATATTCATATGGATGAACAAGAAGAGACTTGGGGGGTGTTTAACAGTGTACAAGGGTTTGGATCAATGATTGGTCCACTTGTTGGAGGATTAATCACAGAATTCTCTAAATCAGTTAATAACACTTTCTATTTTTCAGCACTAGTATTTTTATTTTTAGCAATATTTTACGGCATATATTTTGTTAAAAATAAAAACAAACATCAGTATAGCTAATTTAAACAAACCATTCACAAGTAAAAAGGGGTCGCTATCCTTTTAGACATCCTCTAAAAGTTGATAGTGACTCCTTTTTAGTTTCAATATTATATTTTCGGTCATCGAAATATAAGTTCATCTAAAATATTATGCAAAATTGAAATTCTCTAATACTTTCCATTTTTCAGCACTTTCGTCATAATAAACTAAAGAAAGTTGCTCAATTGCTTCTTTATAGTCAATACCCGCTAAGTTCAATTGACCAAAGATGTCTTCGAACTCTTGACTCGTCAAGCCTTGTGCAATTGTAAAATGTGGCACAAATGGATGTTCCGGACGACCATAAAAATCACCACTGTTAAATTGGTTAAATAATTTTTCTAAAGTTTCAGTTTTTGCTACTTTAAAATAAATTACGTTTGTAATTGGCGCAAAGTTAGATGCCTTTGTCGCGTGTACTTCAACAGGTGGTATCCCCTCGATTCTTGATTTGATTGTCTCTTTGACAGCTTCAAGATCACTTTCGTTTATTTTGAAATGTTCTTTAATCGTAATATGTGGCATGATTGTTGCATAATGCGCATCATAACGTTTACGATATGCGTTCACTTCATCTTGAAATGCTTTTGACGGAATTAATGCTAATCCTAAAATCATTTAAATTCCTCCTTTGTTTAACATAACTACATTATATCAAATTTCATAAAAATTCGTTACTTTTAACTAAATTTCCTTCAGATAATCAAAAAGAAATATTATCTGATAAAAAATATTTTAATAAATCATCTAGTAAATTTTTCCACGATTTCCATCTATGTCCGCCTTCGAACTCTGTATAATGGTAGGTAATGCTACTATTTTCAATGATTGTCCTAAGCTGGCGGTTAGGCGTTAAAAAATCTGCGCTTTTACCTGTAGTTGGCAGAGCAAAATCGTCTTCTTCTAACCCAACTGTATGCCAAATTGTCAATTGTTCCTGAAATTGACAACGCTCAATCAATGTTTGTATTACATCATCATGTTGAGGACTTAAAAGGCCGACTTGACTAAATATTCTTGGATATGATAATGCTGTCATTAACGCTGCACTTCCAGCTAGACTATCACCTAGCACTACCCTACCATTACCTACCTTATAAGTTGGAAACTGAGCATCAATATACGGTAAAATTTCGTTAGCCATAGCTTTCACCGTCAAAGGCGTGCGAATTCCTCGTGGGTGAAATTCAGCTCTCCGTTTTTCAACATCTTCATAGTGAAATCCTACAAAGATAGCTCTTTCTATTTCATTTGCTTCCCATAATTTCTCGTATGTTCTGTGAATTTTCCCAAAACTGAAAAAATCTAAACCATCAAAACAAAAGATAACTTTATATTTAAACAGTTCTGTAAAATCTTTAGGTAAATAAATAGACAATGTTACATCTCTATCTAATATTTTACTAGGAAAATCTATCTTATTTATTCTTCCTGGTTGAAAATGATCCATAAAAAAATGCGCCCCCTCGTAGTCTTAATGACATTGTACCAAGAGACGCATTATTTTAAAATAAATCGATTAAAATCCATCTAATTTCCATATTTAGTTTTAATCATTTATGTTTTCTTTTCTTAAACGTTCCGGGTAATCTTTTAACCAAAATACAGCGTTAGGTACTTCCTCAGGATCTGGTTTATATATTGCTTTTTTACCAGAACCTAATTGTTTTTTCTGCATTTCATAATCTTTTAATGCATTAATGGCAGGCTTGTGTAATAACCAAATCGCAATAATATTAAGCCACGCCATCATTCCTACGCCTAAATCTCCCATTAACCACGCGATATCTGCTGTTTTGACAGCACCGTATACTGTAGCTAAAATCAAGACAATTCTTGTTATATTAATAAACATAAAAGAAGTTCTAAAATTTGCATTTCTTGTTAAATACGCAATATTCGTCTCTGCGATATAGTAATATGCCAAAATAGTAGTAAAAGCAAAGAAAAACAATGCTATAGCTATAAAATAAGAGCCTAATCCAGAGAATGCAGGGTCAAAGTGGTAACTGCCTCCTTGTAACGCTTTATCTATACCTGCCTGTGCATACATTGCTGTACCGGAATAATCTTTATCACCATTAGACATTTCCACAAAAATACCATTATCCTTAATTAAGCTTGCCTTATCACTCGGTGTATTGCCACCGTCAGTTACATTGTAAGTACCTGAAAGTAAAATGATCAGTGCAGTAGCTGTACAAACAAATAATGTGTCTATATAGACTGAGAAAGCTTGAACTAAACCTTGCTTAGCTGGGTGTGAAACTTCAGCTGCTGCTGCTGCGTGTGGTCCAGTCCCTTGGCCCGCTTCATTGGAATAGAGTCCTCTTTTTACACCAATTTCAATCATAGCGCCTACAATGCCACCAAACGCCGCTTCCATCCCAAATGCAGATTTAAATATTAATGCAAAGAGTGCAGGCACTGCTTCAATATTAATGATAATAATAATAACTGCCATTAATATATATATTATTGCCATAAATGGTACCACTGCAGTTGCAGCATTAGCAATCCACTTGATACCGCCAAATATAATTAGTCCAATAATGATTGCTAAGAAAATAGCAATCACCCAAGGATTTAACTGGAATGCATTTTTCATTGAACTAGATATTGCGTTTGATTGAACACCGGGCAACAATAATCCTACTGAAATAACAGTGACAATCGCAAAAATCAAACCATATATTTTCCCTGTTTTCCCCTTAATGCCATATTCAATATAAAAAGCTGGCCCGCCTCGGTACTGACCCTTTTCATCACGTTTATATATTTGGCCAAGTGTAGATTCAATAAACGCACTACTCGCGCCTAGAAAAGACGTAGCCCACATCCAAAATACTGCGCCAGGTCCTCCAATAAATATCGCTGTAGATACACCTACGATATTACCAGTACCTACACGACCGGCTAAAGATAATGCAATTGCTTGAAAACTTGAAATACCTGTTGGTGATTTTTCCCCTTGAAACATCAACCTTATCATTTCTTTAAAATGTCTTACTTGGAAAAATTTCATAAATAGTGAAAATAAAATCCCCGTGATAAGTAAACCGTAAACTAAAGGCTTGCTCCAAACAATGTCATAAAGCCAAGTTAAAAAACCTTCTATCATAACTTATCCCCCTTGTTTAACCATTATAGAAAATGATATTTTTTCATATTATACACATATATTAGGTTCCGCGCAACGCATTTTTTTAGTTATTATTTTCACAATTTATATATTAAGTTATGAAATTTTATAGAAAGTATATTAATAAATATTATATTTATTAAAACGAATACCACACTATTTATTAAAATTTCTTATATATTCATATTATGCGAATCCTTTATTATAAATATATTTTCTACGCGTAGATTCACAATTTTATCTTTTGTTCTATCTTTTTTTAAGATATACTGAATAGTAAATTCAAATAAAGTTTTTAGGAGGAACCGTCCTATGCTTAACAAGGTATGGTTTAGAACAGGAATCGCTTTATTAATCCTGTTTTTACTAGTCAAATTAGTAATGGAAGTACACACTATCTTTACACCTTTTATTATTATTCTTCAATCGGTGTTATTACCATTGTTACTAAGTGGCTTCTTATTTTATATTTGTTTACCTTTTCAAAAAATACTTGAAAAAAATAAAATCCCGCGCTGGGGTAGTATCACAATCATCTTTATAGGATTAATTATAATCATAGGTATTGTTATTGGCGTGTTAGCTCCGTTAATTGCCGAACAAATTGAAAACTTAGTAAATCAAATACCAGCTTTACAACATGAAGCTCAACACATTATAAACTTTGCGTTAGACCAGATGGAAAGATTACCTAATGACGTAACAGATAGAATTAATAAAATGGTTCAGTCTATGAGCGATAGCATCGCTGGCATTCTATCCAACTCGTTAGGATACCTTACATCATTTATTTCTACTTTGTTCTTACTAATAATGGTTCCGTTCTTCTTGATTTATATGTTAAAAGATCATGAACGTTTTATACCTTTTATCGCAAGATTGTTTAAAGGAGATAGAAAAGTATTTACTGTAGAATTATTGAAGGATTTAAATGAAACAGTTAAATCTTATATTCAAGGGCAAGTTACAGTTAGTATTATTCTCGGAATTATTTTATATATTGGTTATTCCATTGTAGGTCTAAATTATACACTTTTACTTGTTATGTTCGCTTGTGTAGCTAATATGATTCCTTTCTTAGGTCCTTGGATGGCTTTTGTTCCTGCAGGGGTCATTGCTATTATACAAAGTCCTACTATATTCATTTGGGTATGTATCATCACACTTGTTGCACAACAACTTGAAGGTAACGTGATTACGCCTAATGTAATGGGTAAATCTCTTAGCATTCATCCATTAACTATTATTGTAGTCATTTTAGCTGCTGGGAATCTAGGTGGATTCGGCCTTATCTTAATAGCTGTACCACTATACGCGGTAATTAAGACTGTAGTTCGCAACGTGTTCCGTTATCGACAAGATATTATCGCTAAAGCAAATAGCGATGTAAAAGAATAAAATAATTGGTAAACATTAACAAAAGCAATATGTAAATCTAATTAATTATAAAAAGTTGCTTGTCTTGCCTATAATAAAAAAGCTAGGATATCAATATCTCTGCCGCCTGATTAAAGAATAAACGTCCATTTCTATTGAAATAATATAGCAATGGACGTTTTACTTGTTTTTATGAAATTTTATCTCGTTGAGCTACTATTTTTCTTACATTGTATGATTTTAGGGCAAATACAAGTTTTTGTTTGTCTTTGTCCCCCACATTGCTCTGAATTTTAAATCATTCTTTTGGTTTGGTTCAATCTTCGTTCCTTTACGTAAATTGTGTTCTAAATTCATCCAACGCGTTATTGTGCCAAATCTGTATCAGTATTTTTAAATTTCTAATGCGGTTTTATCTTTCATAAGTCCATTGCAGCGTAATCTTATGTCTTGTTATAACCATTACCTATCATAAGTTTCCTTGTTAATTTAATTAAGTGGTGTTGATTAAAATGATATGTAAATGTAGTAGAAGTTGCGACATGCCTTCAACCAAAAGCAGTACATTAAAACTACAGGTTCAAGTTAAATCTACGCGAAGCGCGTAAAATAATACAAAGTGTTGTTATAAAATGAGCCCCAAGAAGATACTCTAAGTTAGAAATCTTTTTGGGGCTGAATGTTGGGATTTGTATCCCAAACATGTTCGCTTTTAAATAGTATTTGATAACAAACACAAGATAGCATTCAAACATTGCTACATTAATTTCTATCTTGCATTTTAATAAACATTTAATACGTGAAAATAGTTGAGATACATTGGTATTATAAAGCAATATTATTTTTTATCATATTGGTTTACTCACGAATTATTTAACGATATGATAGCCACTATCTACATGAATATTTTCTCCTGTAACACCGCTTGATAAATCACTTAATAAATATGCTGCTGTTTTACCAACTTCTTCTTGGTCTACATTACGTTTTAATGGCGCACGTTCTTCAATTTCTTTCATAATCGTATTAAATCCACCAACGCCTTTAGCGCTTAGCGTACGGATTGGACCAGCTGAGATTGCATTCACACGAATATTATCTTCACCAAGATCCAATGCTAAATAACGTACATTGGCTTCTAGACTCGCTTTTGCTACGCCCATTACATTGTAATTCTGTACTGCAAATTCGCCACCTAAATAAGTTGTAGCAACGATACTGCCGCCTTCGGGCATAATTTTTTTAGCTTCTCTTGCAACGATTGTTAATGAATATGAGCTAATATCTTGGGCTAATAAGAAACCATCTCGAGATGTGTCTGAAAAACGTCCTCTCAAATCTTCCATATTAGCAAATGCAATTGAATGGTAAACACCATCAATATGCCCCACTTCTTCACCAATTTTGGTAAAACCATCGATTACATCGTCATCGTTTTGCACATCTATTTGGTACATACGTGGCGTTTGTTGATCCAATTGTTCTACAAGTTTTTCCATTTCTTTTCTACTACGATCTTTACGATATGTAAAAACTAATTTCGCACCTAATTTGTCTAATACTTTAGCTACACCAAAACCGATACTACGTTTATTTGCAATACCCATAATGACGAATGTTTTATTTTCTAAATTTAACATGAAAATAACTCCTTTTTTAATTTTCATTTTAAATTGGCTCGAGAATTTATAATCAATACACTAATCATTTTGCTCAATGCCAATTCTAACAAACTTCATTTTAACATTGGTTTCATTATTTAAACAATTTATTTTACTAACTTCTATTTAAATTAAATAGGAGTAGGATTGAAATCATACCTTACTAATACGATTTCGTTGCCCACTCCCTTTATATTAATAATAAAATTCTAGTTCACGTTTTAATTCATCAACATATTCTTTTGAACCTGTCACAATAACTCGGTCTTTATAACGCAATTGTGTATCACCATGAGGTACGATAGATTCATTATTTCTAATAATTCTTACAAAAATAATGTCGCCATCAAATGGGAAATTACGTAATTGAATCTGATCATACTGATGGTTTAACATTGCAATTTCATATAATGATGTTTCCACGTTACTTAAAAGGTTTAGCATATTAGGTGTTTCTATTAAACCTTTCAATAGAATCTTGTTACTCATGAATCCACTAAACACTTCGATACCTTCGCTTTGTAAAGCTTCATCACCTGTACTTGCTTCTAATCTACAAATAACTCGGTTCACACCGTGGTTTTTAGCCATTAATGCAACTTTTCGGTTAATATCATCGTCGTTTGTAGAGCAAACCACGATATCTCTTTCAAATAAACCTAAGCGTTCTAATAAACCTTCTTCATAGTCGGCAATTTCAATCATTGAAATTGCATCGGATAATTTACGTTTATCACTTAAATCATTTCGATAATAAAGCGAAACTTGGTAAAGTTGCGATGTTAAATTTTGAGCGATCGGTATGGTTAATTGGTTTTTACCAATTAAGCTCACTTCAATTTGTCTCGTAGCTTCATCTGGCATTGGGAACATCTTTTTAAATATAATCGGTACAAAAACACATGTTATCACTGCGCTTAAAATTAAAATACCTGATATTTCTGAAGATATTGTACCTAGTTGTTCTGCAATCTTCGCCGAAGCAATCACTAAAGACAATGTAGAAGTTAATAGAAATGCTGAAGAAATCGTTGTTTTCATATCAAACCATCTACGTATATACACCACTGGTATTAATTTAGATATTAAAAATGCTAATATTAAAAATGGAATAATGATTAATAACGATGGTTCTTTTATTAACGTAGGTATATTTAAATCTACACCAACCATTATAAAAAAGATTGGAATAAAGAAGCCATAACCAAATGAATCTAATTTCTCTACCATGTCTTCATCTGGACCTAATAATGAAACGATTACACCAGCTAAGAAGGCACCTAAAATATTTTCTGCACCAACACCTTCTGCTAAAGCAACCAACATAATGATGAGTGCAAATACTGCACGAATACCAATTTGCGTCGTGCCATCCATTAACTTCTGCAAGAATTGCGCTTTTTTAAATATACCACCTAAGAAATAGAAGATAATCGCAAATACAACCAAGCTACCGATTAACCAAAGTGAGGTGCCGCCTGAGGCATGTAAAGCACCATATACAGTTAATAATATCATCGTAACTAAGTCAGCTAAAACTGCAACAAGCAAGATAAATTGACCTATAGTCGTACGCATAATATTCATTTCTTTTAAAGTTGGTACAACAACGCCTAATGAAATAGTTGAAATAATAATAACCATAAGCAAGATATCGTCAATTAAACCAAACCATTTGAAAGCATATGCTAGGGCAATTGAGATAATCATGATTAACATAAATACAAAGAGCGCTAATTGTAAATGTCCTGGCTCTTTGCTTTTTTCTTTATCTTTAGTTACGTTTTTTTCTTTTTTAAAGGCTTTAAAATCAATTTCTAGACCACTTAAAAACATTAAGAAAATAAAGCCTAGCGTTGATAAAATATTTAACATCGCATCACGTTCAACAATATCTAAAAATGAATGACCGATGATGATGCCCATTAATATTTCTGCCACAACAACAGGTAAAAACGTAATTCGTAATCTATTTATTAAAATCGGTGTAAAGAACGCTGCCAATACAACGACGACAAGTGATAAAAATTCCATATATCCCCCTAAAGTAAATAAGACATGAATGAAGTTGCTAACCCAAAGTAAATCAGCATACTCACAATATCATTAATTGTAGTTATAAATGGACCACTAGCTACTGCTGGATCAATGTTTAATTTATTCATTACTAAAGGTATCATTGAACCTACTAATGTACCAACTGTCATGGCAATCGTTAAACTACTTGCAACGATTGTAGCTAATATAGGTTGTCCATAAAGGATGAGTATAATAATAAATAATAAAATTGCGCAAACTAAACCACTTAAAAAGCCACTGCCCGCTTCTCTTAATGCCACTTTAAAATTACTTTGTTCATCTATTTCACCTGTGGAAATATTACGAACAGAAACGGCAAGTGATTGTGTGCCAGAGTTACCAGACATACCACTAATAATCGGAATAAATGCAGCTAACAATGAAACTTGTCCCAACGTATCTTCAAATGACCCTAATATCGTTGCTGTTATCATTCCTAAAAATGTTAAAATGATAAGCCACGGCAGACGCTTCTTAGCAGTTTTAATGACTGAATCATTGGTAGCATCGACATCTGAAACCCCTGCTAAACGTGAGTAGTCTTCACTAGCTTCTTCATCTATAACGTCTAAAATATCATCAATAGTTATAATCCCTAATAAATGATCTTGATAATCGACAACTGGCATAGCAATAAAGTCATAATCACGCATTTTTTGAGCTACATCTTCTTGGTCATCAGCTGCGTTTGCGCTGATAACACGTTCGCTCATAATATCTTCAATATAAGCATCATTTTCTGCCACTATTAAATCTCTTAAAGACAAGACACCAGCTAATTGTTTATGTTCATTAACAGCAAATATGACATAAATAGTTTCTGCATCTGGCGCTTGTTCTTTAACATGCATTAAAGCCTCTTTGACAGGCATAGTTGACTTTAATGAAATATATTCCGTCGTCATGATACCGCCGGCAGTGTCTTCATCATAATGGAGTAAAGCTTTAATTTCTTTAGCTTCATCACGGTTCATGAGTGTTAATAAGCTTACTATTTTCTGTTTAGACAATTGGTTCATAATGTCAACTGCATTATCGTATGACATGTCCTCTAACACTTTACTAGCATATGTAGCATCCATGGTATCAAAGAGCTCTTCATAATCTTCTTCATCAATTTCTAATTGTTCGAAGAAATCTGCTACTTCTTCAGGGGACAATACTTCAAATATTTTTTGTCTAATCTCTTCGTCGCTATCTTCAAAGTATTCACTTTGTTCATATGTGTGCATCGCTAAGAATTCTTCTCTAAACGCATCTATATGATTTTCATGTAGCAAGTTATCCAACATTGCTTGATCATATACTTGTTCATCTTCTAAAACGATTTGATCTTTTTCATTTGCCAAAAGTCCCACCTCCATGGTTAGTCAAATTATATCATTTTAAATATATTTTCTATTGCGTCATATTTATCTTGAATTTCAATTGTTTCGTTGTAAATTGGGTGTATAAAGGACACTTTACTGCATCGTAATAATTGATGTTTATATATCGGATGTGTTCCACCATATAAATCATCGCCTACAATGGGGTGCCCTATATGTTGGAGATGTACACGTATTTGGTGTGTTCTACCCGTTAGTAACGTTATCTCGCACAAACTAGAATGATTTTCATATTGTAAGCATTTATATTTTGTTTTTGCTTGTTTTCCAGCAATATCTACGCGTCGCTGAATAATACTAGAAGGATCTCTACCGATTGGCGCATCTATCAGGCCTTGACTCCTTATTTTTCCATAACATATACATAAATAGGTTTTATCTATTACTGTTTTAGACATCAGATGATGTAGAAAACCGTGTTTTGCTAAGATCACAATTCCTGAGGTATTTCGGTCAATTCTAGTCACAATATGTGGGACCAACCATTGGTTTGTGTCTTTAAAATAGCCTAGCGCTTGTTCAACTAAACTAAAATGTTTATGGTCTCGTGATGGCGCACAATTTTGATTGGCTTCTTTAGATACAATTAATAAGTAATCATCTTCATATAAAATATTTAAAGGTTGATTAAATGGGTGTAAATTAGAACTTGCTGTTTCTTGACCTAATTGTACATTTAATATATCTCCTATTTCTAGTTGTTTTCGAACGGTTTCTGGTTGCCCATTAACTATTAAAGCGCCATTATGTTTAATGGCGCTAATTGTGTTCTTGGAATACTGACGTTCTTGTAAAAAAGTTTTTAACATACACGTGCTTCCAATAATATAAGTGAATTGCATTACTCGTCGTCCCCACTGGAAATAAACGAATCGTGCACTCTTTTCCAAAATGGAAATGGTCTAAATCTAGCGAATCTAATTTTTTCATTCGCTACTCTAAATTGAATTGCATTAACATTTTTATGTTTTATACTGACATGATCGATTGTTGTTAAAATTGTATCATGATTTACAGGTGTAATAAGACATGTGTGATGCTTCGGTAACACTAAAGGCGAACCAACTGTTCTGAAAACTCTATTGTTAATAGACGCTATTTCAGCAATTTGCATTGCTTCTAAAGATGGATGTATCAAAGCGCCCCCTAAAGCCTTGTTGTAAGCAGTTGAACCTGATGGCGTTGAAACACAAAGTCCATCTCCTCTAAAGCGTTCGAATTGATTACCTCTAATATTGACATCAACAACTAACGTTGAACCATTCTCTGTTTTCATCGTTGCTTCATTTAATGCTAAGTATCTTGTTTCATACCCATTGTTATTGTATCGTACAATAATTTCTAATAGTGGATATTCTATCACTTGGAATTCCGAATTATTAATTTCAATAATTAATTTTTCAACTTCATGTGGCAACCAATCAGCGTAAAATCCTAAATGACCTGTATGTACACCAACGAAAGCACACCGAGATAGCATATGGCTATATTGGTGGAATGCTTGTAATAATGTACCGTCCCCACCAACGGAAATGACAATTTCAGGATTTTCGGCGTCTTCAATCATTTTAAAGTCTTTCATATGATTAATCATCTTATGCTTTAAAGCGTTAGACTTGGAATCACCTTTAGACAAAATCGTATATCGCATGATTACACCCCCTAATCATTATTATGTTTTTTAGCGCGTTTTTTAGAATAATATTTTTGTGCTTCTTGTATTTCTTCTTTAATTTCTGACATTTCTTCATCAAGTAAAAATGCCGCTTCAGCCGCTCGTTCTAATCGGTGCTGAATTTCTGGAGGATAATCTCCATCATATTTATAACGTAAGGTGTGTTCAATCGTTGCCCAAAAGTTCATTGCTAATGTTCTGATTTGTATTTCAGCTAAAATTGATTTTTCGCCATTAAGTGTTTCGATTGGATATTCAATTATGACATGATATGAACGGTAACCACTTTGTTTCGTGTTACTAATATAGTCACGCTCTTCTACCACTTTAAAATCTTGACGTTGTCTCAAAAGATTAACAACAATATCAATATCATCTACAAATTGACACATTAATCTCAGACCTGCAATATCATACATTTCTTCGTGCAAACGGTCAAATGAAATTTGTCTTTTATTCGCTTTATCAATAATACTTGTCATTGGCTTAACGCGGCCTGTTACGAATTCAATCGGTGAAGCATTATCTTCTACATCGTATTGCTTTCTTAGGCCTTTTAGTTTAACTTTTAATTCATCAACTGCTTGTCTATATGGAGATAAAAACTGATCCCATTGATTCATTGTGCTTCACTCCGCTTCACTCTAATTCGAAAGTATCTTCCACAACAGAAACAAACGCCTTACCATAGTTTGAATTACCTTGAATATTATCTAATATGTAATTAAGTTCTCTTCCGAATTGTTTTAATTCTAAATGATCATTAATTATTATTTTCTTGTTTTTATTTTCATGTAACATTGACCATGTTTCTTGAACAAATATTAAATAGGAATAGGATTGGCCATCATCTAAGATATATGCAAAACTATAATTATCACTGTCAACAAGCATTTGTCCTGCTTCTTGTAAACCTTCCGTAGATTGTTCTGTATAACAATTTAAACTATCTTTTGTTACTTTAATTTCATTCACATAAATACGCATGCTTGTTCCTCCTTATTCTTCATCATTTTAACATAATTATCCCGTACATAACACGTTACATGTCTATTATAATGTCATCAATATACTTTAATATAATATAATCATTTCCACCTAGCGATGCAATTCAATTTAAATTAACTTACAAGTCCTTTAAAATGAATTATCATAAATATTTAAGGAGTGTGTATTGTGTCAACGAACAACGAAATCGAATTTAAGCAACTACTATCTAAAGCAAACTATCAGGACATTTATGACAAATATTTTTTAGATGAAAAAGCATTTAGCCAAACCAATTATTACATCGATACATTAAACTTCGATTTAAAATCACATCAATCCGCATTGAGAATCAGAGTTAAAAACAATGCCTATGAAATGACTTTAAAAGTACCTGCAGAAATTGGTTTACTAGAATACAACTTTGAAACCAATATTGAGCCTAAACTAAATAAACAAATTGAAAGTCAAGATTTACCTGAAGATATATTAGATCAACTTTTAAATATGGGTATAGATATTGATTCATTAATCATTTTAGGTGATTTAACCACTGAACGCATCGAAAAGGAAATCGATGGCAATTTGCTTGTCTTAGATAAAAATCGTTATCTTGGTTTTGAGGATTTTGAACTTGAATATGAAGTAGATGATTATAATGAAGGGTTAATTCAATTCAAATCTATTCTTAATCAATTTAATATAAAACATGAAATGCCAAACAATAAAGTTCAAAGATTTTTCAATCGTAAATATAAATTAAGCAACAACTAGTTGCGCACAATATTAAGAAGTCGAATTACTTCCAAATGTAAAAATTCATGTTATATTAGTATTATATTAGCAGAATATGGTGATATTATGACGCAAACACCTTACGAGGTTATTGGACAAGATGCCTTATTTAAAATGATTGACCATTTTTATTATATGGTTGAACGTGATGATAGAATTAATCATTTGTTTCCTGGGGATTTTGAAGAAACAAGTAGAAAACAAAAGCAATTCTTAACTCAATTTTTAGGTGGTCCGCAACTATACACAGAAGAACATGGTCATCCAATGTTAAAAAAACGACATTTAGAATTTGTAATAACAACTGATGAACGTGACGCATGGCTTGAAAATATGTACGAAGCAATTCAACAAGCACATTTTCCTGCGGGCGTCGGGGATTATTTATATGAACGATTACGTTTAACAGCGAATCACATGGTTAATTCCGAAAATTAATTGTAGGTGAAAAAAACATGGCTGAAGAATTAAAATTAATAAATGCTAATAGTCGTGAAGATGCAAATCTTTCACCTTTGAGTAAGATAGAAATTTATTCCTTTTTCGATCCATTCAGTAAAGAATGCTTTAAATTGTCAGCAATACTTTCAAAATTACGTCTCGAATATAAACAATATATTAGCATCAGACACATTTTGAATCCTTCCTTAAGGGTATTGACGAAATGCCAAGCACAGAGCACATCAAATCTAGATAATATTGCTTTAGCTTATAAAGCTGCCGAACTCCAAGGACGCATACGAGCAGAACGCTTTATACACCTTGTTCAAAATGAGATTATACCGAAGCGTGATATTATCACCGAAGAGATGGTTAATAATTGCATTAGTAACGCAGGTCTTGATTATGAAGTCTTTAAAGAAGACTTACATAAAAGTGCTTTAAAGGAAAGCTTACAAGTTGATTTGCATATTGCTCGAGAAATGGAAATTGAAGAAGCCCCGTCCCTTGTTTTCTTTAATGAAGATATACAAGAAGAAGGTTTAAAAGTTGAAGGCTTATACCCTTATCATATATATACGTATATCATAAATGAACTTATTGGTACACCAATTGAAAAAGAACTTCCACCAAGTTTAGAATCTTACATTCAACAACAACAATTAGTAACCAAAGAAGAGTTACTGACTATTTATGAATGGCCTGAAAAATTATTGAATAAAGAACTGAAAAAATTAGCATTACAACAAAAAATAGAGAAACTACACTCTCCTGATGGTAAATTTTGGAAATCTAAAGTTTGAATCCCATTTTATATTCAAAACAAAAAATGTAATACCATTTCAATTTTACAATCACGATATCCTAGTTCCAATACAAGAAGCACTGCCCAAAAATGGACAGTGCTTCTTTGTATGTAATATTTATTGTGATCTGATCTCAATGATTAAGCAAAGTTAAACAGTTAAAATAAGTCTAAATATAGCATAAGCAAATGCTCCTTTTTACTACATTAACCCCTTCTATTTTACTTTATTTATTTAAACATTAAATACAGTTTGGTGATGCTAAAATAACTGAATAGTTATTCAATATCTTATACATAACGTAACAGTTTTAAAAATAGGTATAAAAAAAACGCCGTGTCTGATTACACGGCGCTAAACAAAGGGGATGGGAGAAATTTTTCACTTCAAACAAAGGGGTATGTTTGTTATGTGATTAATTTCATGTATATAATATAACACGCTGATATATACCTTTCAACCTTTTAAATTAAATAAATCCACTTTGTCACAAACTTGTCATATTGTAAACGAATACATTCATACTAAGCTTTCATTAGTTTTTCAAAGACGTCTAATTTTTGTTCAAATACTTGGCAAGCTTGTTCAATTGGTTCTGGTGTCGTCATATCTACACCTGCATTTTTTAAGATTTCAATTGGATAATCTGAGCTTCCTTTTTTCAAGAATTCATTAATATAACGTTCTACAGCAGGTTTACCTTCTGTTAAAATCTGATGACTTAAGCTCTGTGCTGCACTGTATCCGGTTGCATATTGATACACATAATAATTCATATAGAAGTGCGGTATTCTTGACCACTCTTTACTAATATTTTCATCCGTTTCAACGGAATCACCAAAATATTTTCTATTTAAATCCGCATATACTTCATTCATACGGTTTGCAGTTAATGGTTCTCCAGCTTCTTCTATTTGGTGAATTTTATGTTCAAATTCTGCAAACATTGTCTGTCTAAATAATGTCGCACGGAAACGTTCAAGTTCTTGATTTAATAACAGTAATCTACGTTTATCGTCTAGGTGTTTATCCATATAGTCACTCAATAAAGCTTCGTTACAGGTCGACGCGACTTCTGCTACAAAAATAGTATAGTCACTTAAGTTCGACGGCTGGTTTTGGCGACTGAAATAACTATGTGCAGAATGTCCGAATTCATGAACTAAAGTATATAAGTCTGAAACTGTATTTGACCAATTTAATAAAATAAATGGATTCGTTAAATGGGCGCCTGAAGAATAGCCGCCAGAACGTTTCCCTTTATTTTCAAATACATCTACCCAACGATTATTTAGCCCTTCTTCAACAACTTTCATATATTCTTCGCCCATTGGTTGTAATGCTTTTAGCATCCAATCTTTAGCTTCTTCATATGGCATTTCAAACTTAACATCTTTAACTAAAGGCGTATAAAGGTCATACATTTTCATATCTTCTAACCCTAAAAGTTCTTTGCGTAACTTAGTATAACGATGTAGTAAAGGTAAGTATTTATGAACTGTTTTCACTAAATTATCATACACCGTTTCTGGAATGTGATTATTGCTTAAAGCTGCTTCTCTTGCAGTATTGTAATGATGCGTTTTTGCGTTAAATACATTTTTCTTAACTTCTCCAGCTAAAGTCGCGCTAAGCGTATTATTGTATGCACCATATGCTTTATATAGGTTTTCATATGCAGACTGACGTAAAACGCGATCATCTGATTCTAAACATTTGATAAATGTACCTTGCGTTAGAGCGTGGCGCTGGCCATCTTTATCTATTGCATCTTCAAATTCTAAATCTGCATTGCTAAACATACCATAAACATTATCAGGCGTAGATAATGCATCTTGTGCCTCAGTCAATAATTTTTCTTTATCCGCGCTAAGCACATGAGGTCTTTTTTCATTAATTAATTTCAAATCAAATTGATAGCGTTTCAAATCTTCATTTTCTTCAATAAATGATTGAATCGTTGCTTCATCGATTTGTAAAATTTCAGGTACTAGGAAACTCCAAGCAGAACTAAATTTTATGATTAATTGATGTGCACGTGACTCAAAACCTGTATATTTATCATTTGCAGTATCTTGATCTTGCTTTAAGTGCGCGTAAACATACACTTTTTCTAATTTAGAACCTAATGCATCTTCAAGTGCTAAAGCATTGTAAAGTGTAGTTGAATTATCTGCTAAATGGCCAACAAATTGTTGTTCTTGACCTATATTATCTTCCACTTCTTTAAATGCTTTTTCAAAAGCTTCATCGGATTCAAAGATAGTAGATAAATCCCAAGTGTATTCAGGATATTTACGTTCTTGCTCTTCTCTTGTTAATTGTTGTGTCATAATATCTAGTAAACCTCCTATAAATTCATTAGTATAATTTTCTCACGTAATAGTCAATTTTGCACGCTATAACACCCATGGATACCATAGAATTGCTTAAAAGACTGTACAACATTATACGTAATTTGCATTGTATCTATATCTTCATTATAAAACCTATTAAATTTCAGTAAAGATTGAAATGCCCCAATTTGTAGCGTATGATTACGTAAAAAATACATGAGCTGTAATTGCCAATATATTGGATGGGATTTAATAAATATTTGTTCCGGAAAAACTATCCCTAAATAACGACTAACCCATTCATCCGTTAAGCGTAAGTTATACATAACACTTAAGCTAGGTTCCAAAACAGAACGCGCTTTACGACATTGGTTAATATAATGATATATTGATTTTCGAGTTAATTTAATCGACTGAGTTGGGCATTGAAATGCCTCTGCGCTCTGAATAAAATTGATTAAATCATCAATCTCTAGTAGATATCTTTTGGCAATAAATCGCTGTCCTCCCAAAAAATAAACTATCCTATATACATAAAACTTATCATGAATAGCGTCCCACGAAAATAGCAATCTATTGTGGCTATTTATAAAATTACGTTCATAATTTGATAGATAGAGTACGCATGTTTTGATATTATATTTCACATTTTTGATAATCCAAATCACTTTATAA
Source organism: Staphylococcus sp. GDY8P131P (assembly GCF_017891975.1). Classification (NCBI taxonomy): domain Bacteria; kingdom Bacillati; phylum Bacillota; class Bacilli; order Caryophanales; family Staphylococcaceae; genus Staphylococcus; species Staphylococcus sp. GDY8P131P. The sequence goes on along the minus strand of NZ_JAESKF010000010.1, from coordinate 122,526 downwards.
CCAATATTTTGCAACGATCTACTGCGTCTTACAATATGTGCTACCACTTCACTAGAAAATTGGATTTCAATTGCTATTGCATCATCAATAATCAAATCTGGATATTGATAACTATCAGGTATGTATGGCTCAATGCTTACTTTGTAATTTAATTTTTTCAATTTCTGAGCAATACAATATTTCAAATTATAATGTTCATGAGTTTCGCTTTTTTGACAGTATAAATGATTCCTTTTATAATGCGCGAAATGTGGCGTGATGATTTGCCCATTTTTTAATAGCACTTCACAATTACAAAATGGACAGCGGTATTGGTCTCCTTTTAGAGCAGACCCAGCCCAAACATTTTGATTTTGACTATTCCTTGCATATAACATGGCTCCTCACCTCGTTTATATACACGCAGAAGTCGACCTAATTACTACATGATTACATGATTATTAAAGTATTTATCCTATATATGGATAGTCTAAATAAAAAAGCCATAAGTTAACTGTTACCAATTAACCTATGACTTCTCTCAAAGCAATTAATTATACATTTTTGTTCATAATTGAACTTATTTTAGTTTAATGTCATTTCTCATTATTCTGCTGTATTAGAAAAATAACGACGTACTTGTGACGCAACGTTGTGACTCATAATAATTTTAGCATAATCGTTTAAATATACTTCTGATTTATCAGTAGGATATGCGAACTCAAGTAATTGACTATAACTATCGTTAATTGCATCTTGTCCAACAGTTTCATCAAAATGAACAGCATAATAATAGACATTATCAAGACTATATAATAAATCTTCAAATTCATCCGTTTTTTGGTTGTTATGATAAGCGTAATCAATTACTTCCTCTAAATCATTAAATTTAACTATTACGGTACGTATATTTTGTGGTTTACGATTGTTACGCTCTTGGTCGTGATTATTTTCTTTTTGTTCTTGACGCTGTTCAAATAAATCTTCTAAACTTTCATCTTGGTCAAATGTTTGTGATAACAAGTCATTTACTTGATGATCTAATTGATCATTATCTTCCTCAGACATATTGATAAGATCTTCATTTTTAGATTTAGAAATTGTGACTTCAACGCCTTTTTCAAAAGCATGTACTTGAATCCATAATGGACCTTCTACAACAAAATCTTCTTCTTCGTTAACCTCTTCCATCATGTTCCAAAAGAATTCTTCCCCACGCTTTCGGTTAGTCCATAAATCTTCGCGCTTGAAACCTCTAGCCTCTATATCACTATACGTTATAAATAGCTTAACTGTAGTATCGTCAACTCGCTCTATTCTCATATCATCTCACTCCTTACAGTCGATGAATAGTAATCATTATTGTATTAGAACCTAGTAAGAATTACAATTGATTTGTTTGATTAATTTTTACTATTTTCTATTTGGTCTCTTATAATAACATATACCCTTTTAGAAGCCAAAAAAACAGCACTTTATACAGCGTGCTGTTTGACTTATGTCACTAATTATTCACAATTAAATAATCGCTTTGTTTGACGCAAGTATATGGCTATCTGTTATGGTAAATACAACAAAACCACAAAGTAATATTATGTCAACATTACTTCATGGCCGTCTTCGTTCTATTTATAATTTAATCAACCATACGTTGCGCTTCTTGCAATTGGAAGGTACGTACTTTTCTAGGTAAAAAACGTCTAATTTCGTCTTCGTTATAGCCAACTTGTAAACGCTTATCATCTAAGATAATCGGGCGTCTTAGCAAGCCTGGGTTATCTTGAATAATTGAATATAAGTCTTGAAGTGGTAAAGCATCGATATCTACATTTAATTTTTGGTACGTTTTAGAACGAGTAGATATAATTTCGTCTGTTCCATCTTCAGTCATTTTTAAAATTTGTTTGATTTCATCAATTGTTAAGTGTTCTGAAAAAATGTTACGCTCCGTATACGGAATGTCATGTTCTTGTAACCATGCTTTCGCTTTACGGCAAGATGTGCAACTTGGTGAAGTAAATAATGTTACCATACATCTCACTCTCCTATTTTTCATGAATATGAATTCATTAGATTTCAATATTTATATGATTAAGAATCTTCTAAGTGATTTTTAGCTCTCTTAACCTTACAATTAAAGTATACCCTTTCAACATTAAAATTAAATGAGAATTCTCTAATTTTTTAAAAAAAATTTCAAATAGGCGTAATTCCCAATCAATTTAGTTAGAAATATTGATATGTATATAGTTTAACATAACTTACAAATGATTGAAATACTGTTATACTAATACTAAAGTATATAAAATTAAATTATTAAAAAGGTAGGCATCAAAAAATGGAAACTTTATTTTCTGGTATCCAACCCAGCGGTATTCCAACGCTTGGTAACTATATTGGTGCGTTGAAACAATTTGGTGAAGTCCAAGACGATTACAATTGTTTCTTCTGCATCGTGGATCAACATGCAATTACGATCCCACAAGATCGCTTAAAACTACGTAAACAAACAAGACAGTTAGCAGCAATTTATCTAGCTTCAGGTATTGATCCGGAAAAATCAACGTTGTTTATACAATCTGAGGTCCCAGCGCACGTTCAAGCAAGTTGGATGTTAACAACTATCTCATCTATTGGCGAATTAGAACGTATGACACAATTTAAAGATAAAGCAGTAAAACAAACTGAAGGTATACCTGCTGGATTGCTTACATATCCACCGTTAATGGCAGCGGATATCGTTATTTATAATACAAACATCGTTCCTGTTGGAGATGACCAAAAACAACATATTGAATTAACTAGAAACTTAGTAGACCGATTTAATTCTCGTTATAACGATGTACTCATCAAGCCTGAAATACGAATGCCTAAAGTTGGCGGGCGTGTCATGAGCTTACAAGATCCAACTAAAAAAATGAGTAAAAGTGATGATAACCAAAAAAATTACATTTCATTATTAGATGAACCTAACGTGGGCGCTAAAAAAATTAAAAGTGCAGTAACTGATTCAGATGGTATCATTAAATTTGATCGTGATAATAAACCAGGTATTTCTAATCTACTATCTATCTATTCAAGTTTAACTGATACATCAATTGAAACACTTCAAACAAAATATAAAGATTCTAATTACGGTGAATTCAAAGCTGATTTAGCAGCTATTGTTAAAGACTTTTTAACGAATTTCCAAGAAAAATATGAGTATTATTTTAACTCTGATGAACTAGATACAATTTTAGATAATGGTAGAGATAAAGCCCAAAAAGCTTCATTTAAAACATTGAAAAAAATGGAAAAAGCTATGGGATTAGGTCGTAAAAGATAACTTGTAATTAAATGAAAAGACACGCAATCACTTTTTAAGATTGCGTGTCTTTATGATATCTACAGTCTATTTCTTTTTACCTGTTTCACGGTCAATTGACTTATCAATTTCCACATCTTTTAATGAAGTGTCCCCACCGATTTGATGATAAATCAAACCTTTAACTTGTGGATTCGTTAAGTGTGCTTCTCCTTTTTGATAAACAGGTGCAACTGGGGCATCATTTAGTAATAATTCTTCTGCTTCTTTCATCGCTGCGTTCCGTTCTTCAGGTTTTTTCAATAACTTACCATTTGCATCTTTAACGAGTTGGTCATATTTTTCACTGCTCCATGCAGTATTATTTTGCGCATTACCCGTTGTCATAATATTTAAAAATGTCAGTGGATCTGGGTAATCAGGCCCCCAACCTGATAGTGATGCTTCAAACGTTTCAGATGATTCTTGGTTTAAACGTTGTTTAAATGGTAATTGTTTAATCTTCAAAGTGACGCCTGGTAAGGTACTTTCTACTTGCGCTTTAATATATTCTGCTGAAATTTTTGCGTCTGGTGTATCTTCAGTATTCATCGTAAATGTTAATTCTTTAATTCCTAAGTCCTTTTTCGCTTTTTCAAAATGTTGCTTTGCTGCTTTTGGATTATAAGTAAGCGGTGAATCAATTGAATCAGCAAAATCTTTACCATCTGGTGTGTCTGCCGTTAATTTAGCAGTAAACCCATCTGTCGCTTCTGAACCATTATTTTTTACTGAATTCACATACCCCTCTTTATTGATAGATTGCGCAATGGCTAATCTCAAATCTTTATTTTTAAATTCAGGCACATTGTCTTGGTTCATTTTAATATAGAATGTACTAGCTAATAAACGTTTTTTCAATCCTGGATTATCTTGGTATTTATCTACTTGATCAGCGGTAATCGTCGTATCATCAACAGATGCTGTGTCATAAAGAGAAGCGCCTGCTTGTTGGTCTTTTAACACTTTGTAGTTAACTCGATCTAGTTTAACTGCCTTTTTATCCCAATAATCTTCATTTTTAACAAGTTGTATTTTATCTTCCACTTTCCAATCTTTAACTTTAAAAGGGCCATTAAAGACAGTTTTATCTGCAGTTGTTGCATATTGTTCGCCGTTCTTTTTCACAACTTTTTCATTTTGTGGCATAAACGCCCCAAAAGCAAACATTTCATTAATATATGGAATTGGTTTTGTTAATTCAACCTTCAACGTATGATCGTCCAAAGCTGTTACCCCTAAGTCATCAATATCTTTTTTTCCCATATTAATGTCTTCAGCATTTTTAATATCATACATTATGTAAGCATATTCTGCAGCTGTATCTGGGTCAACAACCCTTTTCCAAGCGTATTCAAAATCATGTGCCGTAACTGGGTCTCCGTTAGACCATTTAGCATCTTTACGTAAATTGATAGTTAACGTCTTGCCACCGTTACTTTTCTTAGGCATCTCTTTAGCAACGCCTGGTTGCGCCTTATCATTTTTATCTAATGTATATAATCCTTCATACACTTGATTATATAAATCAAACGATACCGTATCTGTTGCTAAGGCTGTATCTAAAGAAGAAATGTCTTGTGGAATAACTTTTCTAAATACCTGTCCTTTGTCTGAATAAATACCTTCAGCGCTACTACATCCCGCAGCAATTACGGCTAAAGCCAGTAGCGCTATCAATAGCTTAATCCTCTTCATATGAATCCCCCTTCCCTAAACAGATGGTGCGTGTGTTTCAGATTTTAACGTCTCTGCTTCTTCATCTGTTGTAAATACATAATGTCCTGGTTGTATTTCATTTAATGAACGTTTATCATTGTTTGAAATATCTTCTTTGTACACTGTTCTTTTACGTGAACGTTCGCTTTCAGGATCTGGTTGTGGCACAGCTGAAAGTAAAGATTTAGTGTATGGATGCATTGGATTGTTATATATTTCATCTGCAGAACCCAATTCAACAATCTTACCAAAGTGCATAACTGCGATTCTATCTGAAATATACTTAACCATGGAAAGGTCATGGGCAATAAATAGAAAAGTGATGTTGTGTTCTTGCTGCAATTTCAATAATAAGTTGACAACTTGGGCTTGAATTGATACGTCTAATGCTGATATAGGCTCATCTGCAATAATAAATTCAGGCTCCACAGCTAAAGCACGGGCAATACCAATACGTTGTCTTTGACCACCAGAAAATTCATGGGGGTAACGATTAGCATGTTCTTTACTAAGTCCTACTGTTTCTAATAAATCATATACTCTCTTCTTACGATCTTTTACGCTACTTGTAAGCTTATGAATATCTATGCCTTCTGCAACAATATCCATGACTTTTAATCTTGGGTTTAAGGAAGCATATGGATCTTGAAAAATCATTTGCATCTTTTTGTTGAATTTTAATGAATCTTTACGATTTTTTATTTTTTGAATATCCACCCCTTCGTAAAGAATTTCTCCATCTGTTATATCATTCAACTTAATAATTGCTTTACCGGTTGTAGATTTACCACAACCCGATTCACCTACTAAGCCAAATGTTTCCCCTTTAAATATATCAAATGATATATCTTCAATTGCGCGTACTTCGTTACGTTTTCCTTCATTAAAATACTGTTTAACATTTTTTACTTGCAGGAGTATCTCTTTATTTTGCATCATCAAACGCCACCCTTTCTACCTGTTGCGGTTTATCGTAATTATTAGGCATCTTACGCAAACGTTTTTGCACCATTTCTGGTGGGTCAATATAAGGCGCGCGTTCGTCAAGTAACCATGATTTTACAAAGTGTGTATCCGACACTTTGAACCATGGTGGTGGTGTCTTAAAATCTATATCTAATGCATATTGACTACGTTCAGCGAAAGCATCACCCTTCGGTGGATGTAATAAATCTGGCGGCGTGCCTGGAATGGCTAATAATTCTGTTTCAACACCGGTAGTCAAATCAGGCATTGATGATAATAATCCCCATGTATATGGATGTTTAGAATCATAAAATATTTCATCTACGTCCCCTGTTTCAACCATTTGTCCACCATACATAACAGCTACTCTGTCTGCTATATTAGCAACGACACCTAAGTCGTGTGTAATGAAAATAATCGAAGTACTGATTTTGCTTTGCAATTCTCTCATCAATTCTAATATTTGTGCTTGCATTGTCACATCAAGCGCTGTTGTCGGCTCATCTGCAATTAAAACCTTTGGTTCACACGCAAGCGCAGTTGCGATAACAATTCTCTGTCTTTGTCCACCTGAGAATTGATGTGGGTACGCGTTAAAACGCTTTTCAGCATTGGGTAATCCAACTAAATTTAATATTTCTAATGCTCGTTTTTTAGCATTTGCTTTATTGTAATGTTTGTGTTTAATCAAAGGTTCCATGACTTGCTTACCTATTTTCATAGTAGGGTTGAGCGAAGTCATTGGATCTTGAAATATCATAGAAATATCTTTACCTCGTAATTTAATTAATTCTTCTTCTGATTTTTCAGCTAAATCTTCACCTAAAAAATTGATCGCGCCTTTTTTAATTCTTCCTGAATCACCTTGGAATAGTTTCGTAATAGCTTTGGTTGTCACTGATTTCCCTGAACCAGATTCACCAACGATTGCAAGCGTTTCTCCTTTATCTAGATAGAAATCCACCCCACGTACTGCCTGCACTTCCCCTGCGTCAATATCAAAGGAAACATGCAAATCGTTAACTTCTAATATTCTTTCTGACATAAATGTTGCCCCCTTTTTTATTTACGCATTTTAGGATCAAATGCATCCCGTAATCCATCACTAAATAGATAGAAAAATAAAATTAATAAACTTAAAATAACTGCCGGTATAAATAATTCATGTGGATGAATCAGTAACATTGCCCTACCTTCATTCACTAATGAACCAAGCGACGTCCCCGGCGCTGGCACCCCAATACCAATAAAACTTAAGAACGCTTCGAAGAAGATAGCATTCGGTACTGTAAACATGGATGTAACAACAATAACGCCTAAAGTATTAGGTAAGATATGTTTAAATATAAGTTTGAGCTTAGATGCTCCTAGTGTCTGTGAAGCTAATACAAATTCTTGCTCTTTTAATTTTAAGAATTCTCCACGTACTACACGACTCATGCCTATCCATCCAGTGATTGCCATCGCTAGTATGATAGTCCATATGGATGGTTCGAAGATTAACACGAATAGAATAACTACAATCAATGTTGGTATTGATGCAACGATTTCAATAATACGCTGCATGACGTTGTCAAGCCGTCCACCAAAGAATCCGGAAATCGCACCATAAATAACACCTATAAAAATATCTAGTAATGCAGCGACAACACCAATAAATAATGATACTTGTGCACCTTGCCATGTACGCGACCATAAATCTCTACCGAGTTGGTCTGTCCCAAACCAGAAATTTTCATTAACGCTCGCTTCTTTATAAGCATCTACACCCTGTGCACCTTCACCATCAAATGGTAAAAAAGGAATTTGATCTAATACAGGTATTTTAGCTGGTAGATTACGTCTATCAACATCCTGTTCCGCATAATCATGTGAACTTAATAAAGGTCCAACTAAAGCGAGTATGACAATTATAATTAAACCAATCATCCCGACCACTGCTAATTTATTTCTTTTTAATTGTGACCATGCATCCTGCCAAAAGTTTTTACTTTCTCTTTGGATTTCTGGTTCTTTTTCCATATCATTGTTGCTTCTAATAAAATCTGATGCTGGGATTGCTTCTGAGGTATGTGTCATAACTGCATTTGAATAGTCTTTGTTTACTTTTTCATTTTTATTATCAGCCATTATTTTTTACCCCCTTGTACACGTATACGTGGATCAATGACACCATATAATATATCTACAAGGAATATAGAAACGATAAATAGTGTACTGAATAAAATCGTTGTTGCCATGATAACTGGGAAGTCATTCGTGGTAATCGATCTTACGAATTGGTCCCCTAAACCTGGCACACCAAAAATATTTTCAATGGTCAAAGTCCCAGTTAATATACTTGCTAACATAGGGACAATAATTGTAATTACTGGAATCAATGCGTTTCTTAACGCATGACCAAATAATACTCTCATAGTTGAATTACCTTTCGCACGTGCTAGTAAGATATAATCTGAACTTAATACTTCTATCATTTCTGCTCTTATGTATCTTGCCACCGTTGCTAATACTGCTGCTGAAAGTGCTAAAGATGGTAATACCGCTGTAGAAATACCTTCCCACCCGGCTACAGGGAACCACTGTAATCTTACAGAAAACACATATTGTAATAACACTGCTAATACAAATGATGGTACTGACACTGCGATAACTGAAATAACTGTCGCTGTATAGTCAACCCAAGTGTTTTGCCGGACTGCGGCAATGACCCCCAAAATAAGACCTAGTATAACGCCAATTACCATCGCTGTTAATCCCATTTCTAAAGATGGTAATAGTCTTGGTTTTATTAAATCCCACACTGGTTGGTTATCGTATTGGAATGAGTTACCAAAGTCCCCCGTAACAACATTCTTCAAATAACTGGCATACTGAACAGGTACTGGATCGTTTAAACCATACTTTTCATTTAGAATTTGCTTCTGTTCTTCATTTAATTTTTCATCGTTAAATGGTGAACCTGGCATAAGCTTCATCAAGAAAAAAGTAATGGTAATAATGATGAATAACGATAGAACCATATACCCTAATCGTTTTAAGACATATTTAAGCATATCTTATCCCCCTTTAATTTCGAAATAAACATTCCCTTCACAATATTCAGAATATTTAATAACATTATACGTTTTGTTATGGTTTTAAGCAATATTCTATTGCGTTACTTTATTAAAGTTATTAAAAATGGATATTTTTTATTCATTTAATTAAATACTGTAGCTAACGAATTTATAGTTATTTTTATTCATTTTTTAGTTACTTTAAGTTACAATTAATTTAATTCTTTTTAGGAGGACACAACATGAAATATTTACAACATATCATCATATATTTACTGTTCACCCCCTTACTTTCATTTATTTTATGGTTGTTCACAGCACACACTTGGATAAATTTGATTAACGTCACTTTTTATATTTCCATGATTTTAGCGATCATTTTCTTTATCATTTTAATTACACAAGAGGGCATATTAGATCCAACAAGCTTTGGCTTTAGAAGGTTGAAGTATCAACTAACCAGAAAAAAACATAGACATACCTTAGACGAAGATGAATTTTTCAAACCAACTAAAGTTAAAAAGGATGTCTATATCGTCTCACCTTGGGTTAAAATAGGATTTATCTGTAATCTTGTGTATATTGCGGTTTCAATTTTGATATCGTTTGCCATATAAAAAGACTGCATTAGATATCGTAGCGATTGCTATGATATAACTAATACAGTCTTTTAATTAGATTCAATGTTGGGATTAAAGAATAATGCATAATATAATAAGACAAAACCTATTAAAACTACACTAGCTACATAAATTGACATCATCCATGGTAATAAAAAAGCACCGAGAATAAGACCAAAGCGCGACAAAATATTCGCTCCAAAAAATGAAACCATACTAAAAGTAGCGTATGTGCTACGTTGGTCATTTGGTATCATTAAAAATCTTTGGGCATTTTGAATCGGAGAATATATTAATTCACCTAACGTAGCTATAACTGCAAAAATACATAACAATAAAAATGAGTTCGAAGCTGTAATCAAACTATAACCTACTGTATATAACAAAATCCCCAATACAAATATATATTTTTTAGAAGTGCCAGTGATTAAACGATTCACTGTAAACGTAAGTGTAACTACAACCAATGTGTTAATAATCATAATAACTGTAAACATCCTGACACCATCAATATAAAATTCTAAGAACGTGAAAGGTTCGAAATCTTTTTTTAACCTAACAATTACATAAGAATTTAGACTTAATTCTGCCATTAAGACAAACATATACCCTAAGTTAAAAATCATATAATACTTGTCTTTGATAACAGTATGGTAACTTTTCAAAAAATCTTTGAATTTAGAAGATAATTCATCTTTATGAGCATAAATTTGTTCAACGTCATAGAATTTTTCAAATAAAAACCAACTGATTAACATGGCAATAAAAAACATAATAAATAATAAATGTTTATGTTCCAAATAAAGCAAGGCACCTAGCAACATACCTAAGCCCGTGCTTATATTAAACATCCAATAATTAAATTGATACACGAACTCTCTTACTTCTTCATAAATTGCGTCCATAATTGCTGCCTCAAATATAGGTTCACTTGCAGCAAATAACATTTGAAAAATAAAGATTGTTACACAAAATACGACTAAGCCGATGCCATCCATAGTGACCGTAACACTTAAAATAATTAAGCATACAGCATAAAATGCATGTACATAATTCACTACTTTCTTTCTATTATAATTATCACCAATGTAGCCACCAACAAAAGACATAAAAAAATTCACTATAATGTTCGCAATTAAGAATGTACCTGCAAAAACTGCGCTAACTTTACTCGTTAAATATAATGCCAAAAAAGGGAGAATTGCTTGACTTGCCACAATCAAGATGAAATCTGCTATTAATCTTGTCTTTAGCGTGGTTGACAATGTTAGAAATTTTTTCATCCTCATTCTCCTGACTCTTAATATGTGTTTTATTAATATAAGAATAACTTTAACATTTTAAACTTAACTGTAAACTAAGAATTTTAATATATTCAAAAAAGTTGGACGAAAAACTATTTTCTTATAAATTTTGCTGTCCACTCTGGCAGGAATGGGTAGACAAAAAGCTCAAATTTCATCAAAAATCAGTTTAGTCTTAATAATTATTATAGAGCGAACAAGCGTTTCATAAGTGAATAAACTGCACCAAACGCATAGCGAATATTTTTTACAATAAAAAACGAATGGTTTTTACTTTGTTTACGTAAAAACCATTCGTTTTATAAATATTTGATACGTTTATGTCCCAATTTTGTAGCAAAACTTTATATGTTTATAAATACAGAAAAAACTAATCGTTAAATTTCTTTAAAACGAGCACTGCGTTATGCCCACCAAATCCTAAACTATTACTCATCGCATAAGTAATATCTAGATCTTCAGCTTTATTAGGCACAATATCTAAGTCGCATTCTGGATCTGGTGATACGGCATGGATTGTTGGTGCAATACGTCCCTCTTTAATAGATAAAGCTGAGAATATAGCTTCTAAACCACCTGTTGCGCCTAATAAATGTCCAGTCATGGATTTGGTAGAACTGATTTTTAGTGCATTAGCTGCTTCGCCGAAAGTATTTTTAATCGCTTGAATCTCTGTTAAATCTCCGACTGGCGTACTTGTACCATGCGCATTTAAATATTGTATATCTTTAGCTTCGATACCAGCGTCATCCATTGCAGCTTGCATTGCACGTGAACCGCCCTCACCTTCTGGTGCTGGTGCTGTAATATGGTAAGCATCGCCTGTTGAGCCATACCCTACTAATTCAGCATAAATTTCTGCGCCACGTGCTTTAGCTGACTCTAAAGATTCGAGTACAATGATACCTGCGCCTTCACCCATTACAAACCCATCACGACCTTCTTGGAATGGACGGCATGCTGTTTCTTTATCGTCATTCGTTGTTAACGCACGACTTGCGCTAAAGCCAGCTATTGCCATATGGGTGATAGGAGCTTCAGTTCCGCCTGTAATCATAGCGTCTGCATCACCACGTTGGATGATTTTAAATGCTTCTCCGATAGAATTAGTACCTGTCGCACATGCCGTTACAGTAGCACCGTTAGGTCCTTTTGCACCTAAATCAATAGAAACTTGTCCTGTTGCCATATCTGGAATTAACATTGGTACAAAGAAAGGACTTACACGTCTAGGGCCACGTTCTAACAATTGGCTATGTGACAATTCGAATGTTTCCATACCGCCAATGCCAGAACCGATCCAAACACCAATTCTATCGGCTGTGTTTGCATTAATATCTAATCTCGCATCATTTACAGCTTCTCTTGCAGCAACTACCGCATATTGAGTGAATCGATCCATACGACGTGCTTCTTTTTTATCTATATGATCTTCTATATCGAAGTCTTTGAGTTCTCCAGCTAAATGGACTTTATATGCCGATGTATCTAAACGTGTAATTTCATCAATACCGCTTACGCCATTTAGTGCATTTTCCCATGTAGTTTTTGCATTATTACCAATTGGTGATAATGCACCCATTCCTGTTATTACAACACGTTGTTCTTTGCTCATATATTATCCTCCTATTTTCCCCATCTTATAGTTACAGCGCCCCAAGTAAGACCGCCACCAAATCCTACTAATACTAAGACATCATCGTCTTTAATTCTACCATTTTCTAACTCTTGAGCGATACTTAAGGGAATTGAAGCTGCTGAAGTATTACCAAATTTATCTACTGATACACTCATTTTCTCTTTTGGAATACCTAATCGTTCTCTTGCAGACTCCATAATTCTAATATTTGCTTGATGTGGTATGAACATATCTATATCTTCTGGTTCTAAATTCGCTTTAGCTACAGCGTTATTAGACGCTTCACCCATAATTCTAACAGCAAATTTAAATACTTCACGTCCATTCATAAATATTTTACCGTTATCTGGATTTAAATATAAGTATTCAGCGCCTGAACCATCTGAACCGAGTTCATAGCTTAAAATACCTCGTCCCTCTGACACTTCTCCAATAACGACTGCACCAGCCCCATCACCGAATAAAATAGCTGTCGAACGATCAGTAAAGTCAGTAATTTTTGATAATTTATCTGCACCTACAACTAGAACATTTTTATAATCGCCTGATTGTACAAATTGTTTCGCATTAATCATTGCATACATAAAACCACTACAAGCAGCTAATTGGTCCATAGAAGCAACTTTGCCAATACCTAGTCTGTCTTGTAATATATTGGCCACAGTTGGAAATGGAAAATCTCCTGTAGAAGTCGCAACAATAATCATATCTATATCTGTTGGTTCAATACCAGCATCTTTGATTGCTCTAACACTAGCTTGATAAGCTAAATCAGAAGTTTCTTCATCTTCATCAGCCCATCTTCTTTGTTTGATACCTGTCATTTTTGAAATCCATTCATCTGATGTTTCTAAAAATGTTTCAAAATAGGCATTTTCTACAACTTTTTCAGGTGCATATGCACCGAAACCTTTGATACCCACGTCCATCGTTGTACACCTTCTTAATAATTTTTTAATACCAGGTATTAATTTAACATAATACACAATTCCAATACAAGAACTTCAACTGTACAATAATCAAATTACATGCTTTATTATAATTTAAAGCAAATATGAGTACAATGAAAATTCTAGCTATATGAATTACTACTATACAAATAGCGCTTTCTTATTTATAATGAAAATATATATATTAAATTGGAGGCATTACATAATGAAATACCTCGCAGTGTTAATTTGGGCTATACTTTTATTACAAATGACAAATTTCGTACTTAACAGTCTTGCTGGTGGGGGCACACTTAACTTAATCGCTCCTATTGTAGGTGCTGTTGTATTTACAATCCTTGTAGTATTGTTTGACATGGTAATAAAATCTTCAAAACATGATACAAATGAACAGCATTAAGCATTTATAACTCAATTAATATAAAAAGCTCAGTAGCAATGAATACATTGCTACTGAGCTTTTTTCTTCTTACAATTTAAATCATTTCTGGTTCAATTTCTTCAAATGTTAATCCATCACCTGATAGATCAATTTTGATTACAGTACCTTCTGGTAAGTTTTCTCTAATCATTTTACGAGCAAGTGGTGTTTCAATTTGTCTTTGTACAAATCGTTTAAGCGGTCTTGCACCAAATTGAGGTTCGTACGCTTCTTCACCTAACCATGCTTTTGCTTTATCTGAAACATCAATAGAAATGCGTTGTTCCATCAGTCTAATATTCAACTGTGTTAAAATTTTATCAACAATCAGACTCATATCATTAATAGATAATGGTTTGAATAATACAATATCGTCCATACGGTTAATGATTTCTGGTTTGAAATATTGATTTAAACTGTTCATAACTGCTTTTTCTGTTGGTTCGGTGATTACGCCTGTATCTTTTACATTTTCTAATAAAATCTGAGAACCAATATTACTTGTCATAATGATAATGGTATTTTTAAAGTCCACTTCCCGACCTTGTGAATCAGTTAAACGCCCTTCTTCTAGTATTTGTAATAACACATTGAACACATCTGAATGTGCTTTTTCAATTTCATCTAGGAGAATAACTGAATAAGGGTTACGGCGTATTGATTCTGTCAATTGTCCGCCTTCTTCATGGCCAACATAACCTGGAGGTGCTCCAATTAAACGAGAGACAGAATGTTTTTCCATGTATTCACTCATATCTATACGAACCATATGTTTCTCTGAATCGAATAAAGTGGATGCTAATGACTTAGCTAATTCTGTTTTCCCTACTCCTGTAGGCCCCAAGAATAAGAAACTTCCAATTGGTCTATTTGGGTCTTTGATACCTGCACGAGCTCTTACCACTGCGTCTGAAACAAGGTCTACTGCTTTATCTTGACCTACTACGCGTTCGTGTAATATATCAGCTAGGTTTAAGAGTTTCTCTCTTTCCGTTTCGACTAATTTAGAAACTGGGATGCCCGTCCAAGAACTTACAATATCGCCGATTTCTTCATCAGTCACAATTTCACGAATGATACGTTCGTTATCTTCATTTTGTTCACTTTGGAAAGCATCTTCTAACTCGCGTAATTCTTTTTCTAAGGCTGGAATTTTACCATGTTGTAATTCCGCGGCTTTTTCTAAATTGTAGTTGTTTTCTGCATCTTCTAATGCTTTTCTACTTTCATCTAATTCTGAACGTTTGTCTTGTAATTTAGCTATTTTTTCTTTTTCTTCTTCCACGCGTGATTGAATAGAACTTTGTTTTTCTTTTTCATTAGCTAATTCTTCTTGAAGCTCTTGTAAACGTTGTTTACTTGCATTATCTGATTCATTTTTTAATGCAGATTCTTCGATTTCCAATTGCATCACACGACGATTGACTTGATCTAATTCTGTTGGGTTTGAACCCATTTCAGTACGTATTGTTGCACATGCTTGGTCTACTAAATCAATCGCTTTATCCGGTAAAAATCGATCAGTGATATAACGATCAGATAATTCAGCTGCCGCCACAAGTGCTCTATCTTGTATGCGAACACCATGATATACTTCATAACGTTCTTTTAAACCACGCAATATGGAAATGGTATCTTCAACATCTGGTTCAGATACATTTACTTTTTGGAAACGACGCTCTAACGCTGAATCTTTTTCAATATATTCTCTGTATTCATTTAAAGTTGTCGCTCCAATACAATGTAGCTCTCCTCGAGCAAGCATTGGTTTTAACATATTTCCTGCGTCCATTGCACCTTCAGTCTTACCAGCGCCTACAAGCATATGAATTTCATCAATAAATAAAATGATTCTTCCATCTGATTCTTTCACTTCTTTAAGCACTGCTTTTAATCTTTCTTCGAATTCACCACGATATTTAGCACCTGCAACAAGGGCACTTAAATCAAGTTCAAAAATCGTTTTGTCTAATAAAGATTCTGGTACATCTTTACGCACAATACGTTGCGCTAGGCCTTCAACAATGGCGGTTTTACCGACGCCGGGTTCCCCTATCAGTACAGGGTTATTTTTTGTTTTTCTACTTAAGATTCGAATGGAGTTACGAATTTCTTCGTCACGGCCAATAACTGGATCCATGTTACCTTGACGGACTTCTTCAACTAAATCTCGACCATATTTTTCTAAAGCTTCATAGTTGGCTTCTGGATTTTGTGATGTCACACGATTGCCTCCTCTAATTTTTTTAATAATTTCTTCAACAACTTCTTGTTTATTCCCTACAAATTGTTTAGTTGTATCGTCTATATCCATTGCAGCTAATACAATATGTTCCATAGATATATAGTCATCTTCATATTGGTTCATATAAGATTCTGCTTTGTTTAATAAGTTATTAGTGTTTTGACTAATATATTGTCCATATTGAATATTATCGCCTTGAACTGATGGATATTTTTCTAATTTTGCATTATATGTTTGGTTTAATTGTTCTGTATCAATATTTGCTCTATCAAATATACTTTTAAATAAACTATCATTTTCTGTTAATGCTGCTGATAAGACAGCTTCAATTTCAATATTTTGATTTTCATTTGTTTTTGCTAATTCAATTGCTTTTTGCAAAGCACCTTGAACAGCATAGGTCATTTGATTTATGTCCAAAATGATTCACCTCACCATTTAATGATTGATCAATAAAGTAAGTTTGACTTTGACTTTCTTTGACCTTATATACATTATATAACTTCTTATTAAATTAATCAACAATAAAGATCGCTTTTTCATATTATTTTTATGAGAATTGAAAGCTTGCTACATCGTATATTTTGCCCGTTTAACGTAAAATAAAACATGCATTTATTATAAGGAAATAAATTCAACTAGCATTTTCAAACTACTTAACTAAGTAAATACAATGACAGTTGTTATAATTATGTTACGATTATTGTAAATAGACAATATAAGGAAGTGTGCTTACATGGAACAAGAAATTAAAAAACCAATACCACCTTTCAATAAGCAAACAGCGTTGGAAAAAGTAAAGATAGCTCAAGACGCATGGAATACAAGAAATCCAGAAAAAGTTTGTCTCGCTTATACGGAAGACTCAAAATGGAGAAACCGTACTGAATTTTTTGAAGGACGCGAAGCAATCAAGTCTTTTTTATATAGAAAATGGAATAAAGAGCTTGATTATAAATTAATGAAAGAATTATGGTGTTACACAGACAACCTTATTTCTGTCCGATTTGAATACGAATGGCGAGATGCAGAATCAAATCAATGGATGCGTACACATGGCAATGAACATTGGGAATTTAATAAAAATGGTCTCATGACTAGAAGAGATATGAGTGCAAATGATTACCCAATTAACAAAGATGATAGAAAATACTAGAATCAAATATAGATTAATGAAGCTGACTAAAATTAACTATATTTTCATAATCATAAAGGAAAACAAAAAAACATTTATACTGTTAACCAAAGGAGATAACAATATGTCCCAAAACTTAATATATAAGACTGCATTAGTGACAGGCGCGACGAGTGGTATAGGTAAAGCCATCACAAAAAAATTACATCAAATGAATATGAACGTAGTAGCTGTAGCTAGAAACCAAGATAAATTAGATAGTTTAGCTTTCGAATTAAATAACGACTCTACATTACTCACGATACAAGCAGATGTTTCTAATAAAAAAGAAATAGAATTTGTAGTTAAACAAGCCGTAACGCATTTTGAGACAGTTGATGTTCTTGTTAATAATGCTGGGAAAATGGACTCTAGTAGAATTTTAGATGGTTCGTTATCTGATTGGGAAGATATGATTGATATAAATATTAAAGGCTTACTTTATGGTGTAAATTCGGTAATTGGAAATATGGTCAATAATCAAAAAGGTCATATCGTCAATATTTGTTCCGATTCAGGGTTTGAAGTTATTGAGCGTTTATCTGTTTATTGCGCTACAAAATTCTCTGTGCGCGCTATTTCTATTGGTTTAGAAAAAGAATTAGCTAATACAGGCGTACGGGTAACAAACATATCACCAGGTATGGTGGAAACAGAGCTCAGTTCGAAAAGCCCTTTTGAAGAAAACAGGAAAAAATTAGAACCTAAAGATATTGCCAATGCTGTATCCTATGCTATTTCTCAACCAAATCATGTTAACGTTAACGAAGTCACTGTACGCCCCACTTAAATCGTTTTTTATTTCTAAACTTTAATTTGGTTTGTAATATCATTGACATCTACATGCGATTTTTTTCTACAATTTTGTTATCTTTAAATTTTAAAAGCATCATTAATGAGAACCTCACATGTTTGCCATTAGGCCTAACGCCATTAAATGGTGTACCAGTATGCTTACCTTCAAACGTTAGATATACTGCTGCGCTGTTATTGTTGCCTAAAATAATTTCTTTAACTGGCATTTTAAAATCTGGAAAAGCAGCGAAGTTTTTTCCTTCAGACACTTTTAACCCTTCTACACCATAGTATGGCGTATCAATTTGTGGATAAAATACAAAATCATCATGACAGAATGTCTTTAATTCTTCGTAATCTTCATTTTCAATAAGTTTATAAAATGCTTTTATCAATTCTTTTCTGTTTTTCATAATATGACCTCAATTAAAATTTATATTTATCTCCGTCTTCTGGGATAAGAATTTGTGAATCGAAGTTATTTGTTTTAGCAAATTGTTTTAAATCGCTTCTTGATAAATTCCAATGGTTAACAGCTCCCATATGAACAACGATTATATTTGAACCAGGCGCTTTTTCGGCAACTTTTTGAATATCAACTTCATCCCTAATTAAAGAGCCGCCCATATTAAACTGGTTATCACCGCCATTAACAACGATTATTTCTGTCTTATATGACTCTAATGTTTTTTCAACTTCTCATACCACACTGTATCACCAGCAACGTATAATGTTTTTTCATTTTCGTTTTTGAATATTAATCCACATACATTACCCGCAATTTTTAGCACTTCTCCTCGCCCATGTTGGGCAGGTGTTTTAATGAGTGTTATTTCTCCGAGATAATTTGTTTTTTCAAAAATTTGAACGTTAGTAAAGCCAACATTTCTTACTTCTTCTGCATCTTCACCGTTTTGTGTATATATTTTAATATCTTTATGCAATAATCTCTGAGCAGTGGCTTAATTTCCGTATAAAATTGGTTTTTATTTAATTGTTTTGGAGTCGTTTTCCCAAAGAAATTCACATCATCTACTGAAATAGGTCTCACTAAATAATTATCATATACTTCTGTTTTAAATGACGTTTTCTTATCAGAGACCGTTTTTTTCCCCAATTTATCGAACGCTCCAACAAATACAAATAAACTAGTAATTAAATATCCTGAAATAACAAAAAAGTATCGACACCGATAAAGCCACCCGTTAGCCATTACTTATTTAAATGATAGATTATAATACTTATTACAACAATTGCTCTTAATCCATCTAAACCAGGCATATACCGAATTTGATACTTTACATGATTATTTTTTAAATTATGTCCATTTCTCCTCAAACTTTCTAAAATTTACATAAATACCCCTATATCACTTTGATTTACCTAGTTATTGTAATATAACTGCAATTATTTTAATGATTTGAACAATAAAAAATCTGAAATATTATATAGCGCGTTGTAAAAAGAGCCTCAATTACAAAAATAAAAAAACTAGCCTAAGTTAGCGATACACATAGTTATGTGTCCCAACTCAAACTAGTTTTTAATCAATATATTAACCTATACCAAGCGCAATTTTAGCATAACGTGACATCATTTCTTTACTCCATGGTGGACTCCAAACGATATTTACTTCTGTATCTGAAATCTCAGGAATTTCAGCTAACACCATTTTCACTTGGTTCATAATTTGCGGTCCAAGCGGGCATCCCATAGAAGTTAATGTCATTTCAACTGTACATAGTCCTTCATCATCAACGTCTACATTATATACTAAACCTAAGTTTACAATGTCAATGCCTAACTCAGGGTCAATTACCATCTCTAAAGCATTAAGTATGCTATCTTTTAATCCTTCGTCCATACTTCTCACCTCTCTGTATTTAATCATATTAACAATATATCAAATATCTTACAAAACGCCAATAAAATGCTATGATAATCATACATCATTTATTATATTTAAAGGAGATTTACATGAGTTCTTATTTAATTTGTTTAGACTTAGACGGAACACTATTAAACGATGACAAGGAAATTACATCTTATACGAAAAGGGTTTTAACTACATTACAAAATCAAGGTCATAAATTAATGATTGCAACAGGTAGACCTTATAGAGCAAGCCAAATTTATTACCATGAACTAAATATGAATACACCAGTTGTCAACTTCAATGGTGCTTTTGTACACCACCCTAAAAATGATCAATTCGAAATTATGCATGAAGTATTAGATTTAGGATTATCTCACGAGATTATTCAATCTCTTCAAAACTTTGGTGTTTCCAATATTATTGCTGAAGTAAGAGATTATGTCTTTTTAAATAATTTTGACCAAAAATTATTCGATGGGTTTTCAATGGGGAATCCCAAAATTGAAACTGGTGATTTACTTACCTCATTAAATGAGTCACCTACTTCACTTTTAGTTGAAGCTGAAGAATTTATGATTCCTAGAATTAAACAAATGCTCACACGTTTTTATGCTGAAAATATCGAACATCGTAGATGGGGGTCACCTTTCCCGGTGATCGAAATCGTAAGACAAGGTATTAGTAAAGCCAGAGGCATCGATTATGTAAAATCTTATTTAGATATCGATAGAAACCATATCATTGCGTTTGGTGACGAAGATAATGATTTAGAAATGATCAAATATGCTAAACACGGTATTGCTATGGAAAATGGCTTAGATGAACTTAAACATGTTGCAAACCACGTAACTTATTCAAATAACGAAGACGGCATAGGACGTTATTTAAATGATTATTTCAAATTAAATATCCCTTATGAAGAAAAAGTAGAATCACATATATAATCAATAGATTGATAGGGAGGTAATTGGTTATGGGTAAAATTTTAGTTGTTGGTGCCGTTGCAGGTGGCGCGACTGTTGCCAGCCAAATCAGAAGACTAGATAAAGATAGTGAAATTATAGTATTTGAAAAAGATAGAGACATGAGTTTTGCAAACTGTGCACTCCCTTATTATTTAGGTGAAGTAGTAGATTCAAGGGATAAAGTGCTTGAAGCAACGCCAGCGTCGTTCTATAAATCCAAACAAATTGTTGTGAAACCCTATCATGAAGTAACAGCAATCAATGATCATAAACAAACAATTACCGTTTATAATAGAATAGATCATACATCGTTTGAAGAAACGTATGATACTTTAATACTAAGTCCAGGATGTAGTGCTAACACTTTAAACTTAAACAGTAATATCAGTTTCACCTTAAGAAATATGGAAGATACAGATGAAATTGAAAACTTTATCGAAAATCAAAAAGTTAAAACTGTCCTTGTTATTGGTGCAGGGTATATTGGTCTGGAAGTATTAGATAATCTTCATGTTAGAGGGATTGATACTACATTAATCCATCGTTCTATGCGTGTTAACAAATTGATGGATGAAGATATGAATCAGCCTATTTTTGAAGAAATGGAAAAAAGAAATATTAACTATCGCTTAAATGAAGAAGTAGAAAAAGTCGATGGTAATAAAGTTCATTTTAAATCTGGAAAAATAGAAACATATGACATGATTATTGAAGGCGTCGGTGTGAAACCCAATTCTGAATTCATTAAATCATCTAATGTGATGTTAGACAGTAAGGGCTACATCGCAGTAAATGAACGCTTCCAAACAAATGTTAGTAATATTTATGCTTTAGGTGATGTTATCACTTCTCATTATCGTCATGTAGATTTAAATGCACATGTGCCATTAGCTTGGGGCGCTCATAGAGGGGCAAGTGTTATAGCAGAACAACTAGCTGGAGATGCATCTATACACTTTAAAGGTTATTTAGGGTCAAACATTGTAAAATGCTTCGATTATACCTTCGCTAGTGTTGGCGTGACGCCAAATGAATTATCAAATTTTGATTATCAAATAGTTGAAGCCAATCAAGGTGCACACGCAGGGTATTACCCAGGGAATACTAAATTACATTTACGTGTTTATTTTGAAAAATCAAGTAGACGTATCATACGTGCTGCAGCCGTTGGTAAAAAAGGCGTAGATAAACGCATCGACATTTTATCTATGGCAATGATGAATAAACTAACCATTGATGAGTTGACTGAATTTGAAGTTGCTTACGCCCCACCATATAGCAGACCCAAAGATATCATTAATATGATTGGCTACAAAGCTAGAAATAAATAAAAATAATCCCTTCTTGAAAAACACAAAGATATCGATGATTTCTATACGAGAACTAAGTAGAAATCATCGCTTTTATTATTTATATTAGTACTTTAAGGTTTAGATTTCTATAAAACAGAATACTTTTATAAAAATTGCTTATTTTTTATAAAGGGGCTCCATATTTTCTTAACCATATGTTTTAACAACTATAATAATGATATTAAATTCTTATTTACACCTAAAAATTAATAAACATAATACAATTCAACTTTATTATATCGATTCCCTAATCAAATCATCTAAATGATTTGTTGTTAACACCGTTGGCCTATTTAATAACTTTATATCTTCGTATAAAGCATTAACTTCTGAATTTGAACCTTGAATTTGATTTATCATTTTGATATTAATAATTAATTTTAACAGCGGATAAGCAATATATTTAAATTTCTTAAAAAGTATCGACTGTAATTTTGGGATGATCTTATAGTTACTATGTTCAATTAATAAATGTAATTCATTATATGACTTAATGATGTTACTGATAAGTTGCTTTTGATTACCTTTATATTTATTTTTCAGTGATATCCCAGTATTTAGAGGTATTATCATTGCTGCATGCGACATTAACCAATCTTCAAATCTTGTTTCATAAGTTAATTTTATAGATGAATTTTTAAAAATTGTATCAAGTTTATGATGAAATGGCATTACGCCATTGAGATGGCTTACTTTTAATTCCCCTGCATTAAATCGAATAACAGTTGTTGCACTATCCCCTCTATTTCCGCCAGTCATTAAAAAACCAAAAGATATATTTTTATGTGTGATTGATTGGCGAAGTACTGTTTGACGAAGCTTATGGGGGTTAGTGTTATTACCTATAAAAATAATATTGGTACTTATATTTTGAGCTATTGAAGGTACAACTGAGTAAAAATCTGAATACTTCATTGTTACAAAGATAACATCATAGTTATCATTCTTACCTAAATGACTTATATAGTTAAAGTGATCCGTAGTTCTTTTATTTTGTAAGTAATGATTCAATACAACCCCTCTCTTATTTAAGTGTTTATAATTTTCACCTCTAGCTAATAATGTTATGTTATTATCAGTTTTGTTTAATGTATGTGCTAAATATTGCCCTTGTACTCCAGTGCCATAAATAAGAATATTCATATGCGTCCTCCTTTTTAACGAACATTTGTTCATTAACTTGAACTTATCATTATAAAAAGTTAAACTCAATAAACAAAATAAGTATATTGACGATTATTGAACAGATCTCAAAAATCGTTGATAAATGAGGAATAATTATGGATAAAAGAAAAGAAAAATCACGTCAACTTATTATCGAAAATTTTATAAAGCTAATGCAAAAAAAGGACATTGCTAAAATATCTATGAAAGATATTGCCGAAGCTTCTAATATCAATAGAGGAACGATTTATTTAAACTTTTTAGATAAATACGACATACTTAATCAATCATTAGATTTTATATTAGCTGAAGCAATTGAAAAATGCGAGCGTACGATGAACCTTCAACAAGATGGTAAAACAAATATGCGTGAAATACTCGTAGCTATAGATAAACAATATGTTATCTTGAAACAATTAATACAAAAATCTGATTTAAATATATTAAGACAAACGCTTTCTGAAAAATTTATGCAATCTATAAGGCAGAAAGATAATGAAATAACATTACAATTTTTAGGTTCAGCAATAGTAGGTGTTATTATATGGTGGGTTGAGAACACTAGACCATGCTCTATTGATGAGTTAAGTAATGAACTATGGTATCTATTAGAACCGCATATTGATACATTTCTATAGAACATGTTAAAAATCAAAGTACGCGTTTGATACGCTATTTTAATGTTTACATATCATTGCGCCCTTCAATTTAAATTATCTATCTACTGCCAAAATAAAAAAGATGCTACGACAATAAAGTCATAGCATCTTTTTTCACATTATAAACCAAACATTTGTGTAATTGGTCCTCGTGGTAAAATAACGCCGATAATCATAGTAATAATAAATACAACGATTGTCCCCCACAATAAACCGTGGCTTGGTTGTCCTTTTTTACGTTTAGTAACTGTAACTTCCATCAAAGCTACAACAGCTACACCGCAAATCATTTTCAATGTTAACAACATATGGCCACCTGAATTATCAGAACTAAATGCTTGAATCCAAACCCAAAATCCTGAAATTAAGACTAATACCATAAATAATCTTAATAACATATGAATAGGTTTAAAATAAGGTGTCGCGCCTTGTTTTTCAGAAAAATTAAAATATGCTGCAAAAAACAAGATAATTAGCAATACCCAACTTGCAATATGCATATGTAACATAAAAGATTACCCCCACACATTTTTACTTTATAAATATATAAAACAGAACTATACCATTCTTTTAACTATAAAATTAAAAGAATGCTTCTCTTATCATACTGAAAAAGTAACTGTATTTCAAAAAAATTCTGCACTGCTTATTTTATCCGTTATTTCATATTAAAGCAATATACTATTTTTGTTCCATTAAAAATAGGCTAACTTTTGAGCTAGCCTACTTTTAATGTTTTATTATTTTTCTGCAATAAAGTTTGTTAGTGTTCCGATATTATCAATTGTTACTTTGACTTCATCGCCTGGTTGTAAGAACTTCGGAGGATTCATACCTGCACCTACACCAGCTGGTGTGCCTGTTGCAATAATATCTCCAGGATGTAAAGCAACATATTTAGAAATCTCTTCTATCAATTCGTCAATTTTAAGAATCATTTCACCTGTATTACCATCTTGGCGTATTTCATTGTTTACTTTAGTTACAATGTTAACATCTTCAGGCGTAGGTAATTCGTCCTTGGTTACAATATATGGTCCAATTGGACAACCGCCTGTTAAACTTTTAGATAAGAATGCTTGATCTTGTGCTTTTTGAGCTTTTCGATCAGTGATGTCATTAATAATAGTATAACCATATACATAATCAAGCGCTAAACCTTTAGGAATTTTTTCACCTGATTTACCAATTACAATGCCTAATTCACCTTCGTAATCTAACTGGTCTGTGATATCTTTATGATTCGGTATTGTACTGTTATCACCAGTTAATGATGAAGCTGCTTTTGTAAAGACATACAAGCGTTGAACTTCGTGGTTCAATTCACTTGCGTGATCTTGATAATTACGTCCAAAAGCAATCACATTATTTGTTGGCGTTACTGGCGGTAAAAATTCAATATCAGTAAACGACACTTTATAGTCTTCACCTCTACCACTATCTTCTGCTGCAACTACCGCTTTGCGAACTTGTTCTTGGAAATCGACAACTTGGTTTTGTTGAAGCCCATTTAATAATGTTTTCGGGTGGAATTCGCCTTCCGCAAAATCAGCAAAAACTTTTTTTAAGTCCCATGCAGCCTCTTCACGTTTAACTTTCACACCATAAGATGTCTGTCCTTCATGTCTGAATGATAGGAATTTCATTCAATATCAGCTCCTCATCTATATCTTACTACATATTATAACTATATTTACCAACAAATCACAAATAAATACCCACTATTTTCAAAAAATTCAATACTCTCTAACATTTTATAAATGCTATTTTAAATACGTTACCTTACGCCATAACCATTCAATCGGACCGTATCTATAATATTTTAGATAGAAGTAACAGAATACAAGCTGTATGCCATAAACAACTAATACAATAATATAAGATTGATATAAAGGTAACTGATTATATAAACTTAACCCTACGTAAATAAATGTAAAAATAAAACTCTGCATTAAATAGACTGTTAGACTTAACTTACCAGGGTATTTAAAAATGGTCAAAACATGCGAAAATTGCTTCAACTGACATAAATATAAACACAATAAAATATAACCAAATCCTACCAAAGGCCCGCCAATCATAGAACTAATCATATTGAAGCCTTGATGTCCATAATCAATTACATAAGGTATTTTAATCATATAACCTATGAGTAGTAACGTAATTAAAGATATGATTGTGCGGCTATGATTATGTTTTACTTTCTCTACCAAATTAAATTTTTGTGCTGCCATACCGAATAAGATATATGGTAAAAATTCAAAATATGCAGAAAATGTTACTGTATCTACGATGCTATTTAAATATTCTTTAACATTAATACTTAAAAAATTAGAATAAGTACCACTTTGTTTTAATGCTATAATTTCAGAAACAGACAAACCACTTATACTAAAAGTGCTGTATGGATTGTCGTTCAAAGTCATTAAAAACGCTGGTAACACAAGAATAATGATTTTCACTGCAAATAAAATGATTGCTGCTTTTAAAAGTTGTCCCGCAGTTTTTTTAATAAATAATACTGCTATCATTCCTGTAAATGCATAGCTGAATAAAATATCTCCTGAAAACAATAAGAAACCATGGAGCATACCTAATACCAATAAGAAAATGAAACGCCTATATATAAAAGGATAGTAATTCATCGATTTTTTTAAACGATTGGTGTACATGATTGCTAGCCCATAACCAAATAAAAAAGTAAATATAGGATAAAATGAACTGATCACAAAAAGGGTGATGCCACGTAACAAACTTTCATCAAAACCACTTACCAAATCTGGAAGAAAAGCCTCTTCATACGGCATACTAAACACTAATATATTCATTAATAAAATGCCAAATAAACTCAATCCGCGTAAAGCATCTAACTCAAAAATCCGCCGCTGTTTCAATACCTTCAGCTCCCTTTATAAAATAATCATCTTACGATTGATCATCTATTGAAAGTTGACCAAATTTAAAGAAATATAAATAACCTTTTACGGGTACATTTAGGATTGTCTGTAATGTATTTCGGTAATATTCCATTTGAATTTTATAACGAGAACGCAATTGGTTTCCTACTTCATCATCTGACATACTCAAACGACGATTAAACGCATCTGTTTTATAGTCAACAAAATAATATTGATGATTTTTAATAAAAATCAAATCAATCATACCTTGAATAATTGATGCATCCGTTTCAGCATCTTTCAACTGATCTACTTTAGTTTGGTTAACAACAAAAGGTAACTCACGGTAGATATGTTCACTTGTTGCAATGGTTAGATATAAATCGCTTTCCACAAATCTATAAATATCTTCAAATTGAATATCCATTTTTGCATCTTCAGGAATAATAGATTGAGTGATTAATTGATTCACAAACACTTCAATTTCTTCTGGTGTAAGGCGTTCTTGTTTAAATGGCAAATGCTGCATTACGGTATGCATTAAAGTCCCTATCTCATTCGCTTTTCTCTTAGTTTGGTGACTTAAAAATGCGGGTCTCTCATAAGAAGAAGTACCGATACGATATTGGCGTACTCTGTCATAATTTGTGTCAGCCTGTTCTGTTTCTAATTGTCGTTTCAATTCTGATACTGACTGTTTCGATGGTTTTACAACAGCTTGTTTGTAAGGGTACTCATAATTTAATTGCTGGCGTATTTTTGCTTTCACTGGGGTATTGCCAGTATTTGATTGTTCAATATCCGCCACTGTTCGTTGTTCATTTTCTGATACAACTTCTTCTGAAGCAATATCTTCATAAAAATCCGTATTCAATTGGACATGTGGTTTCATTGTTGCATCAATCTCTTCGATCGATTGTTCAAAGCGCATTTCTCTTGGTAAAGATAAAGATTGATATTTTGAAAGTATTGGATATATCAAATCAATCGGTCTTTGCGCTGTAATGCGGTAACTTACTGGTAAATGTGTGTCCGAAACTGAAATTTGCTCGAATTGGGCTAATTCTTTCTCTTCTTTAACGCGCCCCACTAAAAACAACTGTTCCTTAGCACGTGTCAAGGCCACGTAAATCAATCTCATTTCTTCTGAAACCATCTCTTTTTCTGCTATAGCTTTATACGTCACTGATGATAACGAAGGATAAGTTAAATTCGTTTCAACATCAAAGTATGTCATTCCCAATCCATAATTTTGGTTTAAAATGACTGGTTTATGCAATTCATCTCTTCTAAATTTCCTAGATAATCCTGAGTAAATGACATAAGGAAATTCAAGTCCTTTACTGCTATGAATTGTCATCATTCTCACAACATCATCATTAGGACCGATAATGTTTTCTTCTCCAAAATCTTTACCTCGTTCTATGAGCTCATCAATAAATCGAATGAATTGATATAAACCACGAAAACTAGAATTCTCAAATTCAACTGCCTTATTAAACAAACCGTATAAGTTCGCTCGACGGCCTTTACCACCGATAAGACCACTAAAATATTGAATAACATAGTGATCATTGTAAAACTTATCAATAAGCTGATATACAGGGTGGCTCTGACTGTATTCTTGATACATCGCAATATCATTTAAAAATGCTTGTAGTTTTTTCACTAATTTCTTATTAGCAACATCGTGTGCCATATAATGTTGTATAGATTGATAAAAGTAATCATCATTAGGGCTAAACACTCTAATGTTTGATAGCTCATCTTCAGTGAATTGATAAATAACAGAGCGCATTAAACCTACTAAATAGATATCCTGTAACGGATTATCTACAGTTCTTAAAAATGATAATATTAACTGTACTTCTGTTTGTTCAAAATAACCTTCTTTACTATTTACATGAAAAGGAATGTTATGGTCTTTAAACGCTTGTTGAATTTTTCGTGCTTGGCCATATGATCTTTCTAAAATAACAATATCTTTATATGTCGGTTTGCGATATTGTTGTGTTTTTACGTCGTAAATTTCACGTTCATCCATAATTTTTTCAACTTGTTGCACAACATACTCTGCTTCCTGTTCAGAGCCTTTTAAATCTGAAGCGCCATCTTCTATGAGCATATTCAACTGCACATCATGCGGTTCATTGTCAAACGGCGCACCATAATAAAGTTGAGCCGCGTCATCGTAGACGATTTCTCCGACTGCTTCATCCATCATGTGTTTAAATAAATAATTGGTAGTTGTCAGCACTTCGGATCTTGAACGGAAATTTTGGGATAAATCAATGCGCAGACCATACTCTGAACCATTTAAAGTAAAACGGTTATATTTTCCAATAAATAGACTAGGATCTGCTTGACGGAATTTATAGATAGATTGTTTTACATCACCTACCATAAATAAATTTCCGTCAGCCTCTTCCCCGCGCTTAATACATGATAAAATCTTTTCTTGTACTCTATTGGTATCTTGATATTCATCCACTAATATCTCTTCGAATTGTTCACGGTAAGCTTTTGCAATTGTAGATGGTGAACCATCCTCATTCGTTAATATGCGTAAAGCAAAGTGTTCATAATCAGAAAAATCCAACACATTTCGTCCACGTTTTTTTTGGTTAAATCGTTCTATCACGTCGTGCGTTATTTGCGCAAGGTACGAAACTCTTGGTGCTAAGCGTTTCATATCTGATTTTAAATCTTCAGAAGCTCTTGAAAAATAATCGTTTTTTACTTTTGATACTAACTTTTTATAATCATCATAATAAGCTTTGCCATCATCATATGCATCTATCATCATTTCATTAGCTTCTTTAATCTTTTTATCTTTTCTCGGAAACGTTTTTTCAAATTCATGTTGCGTTACGATTTCAGAGTTTATATATCCATCTTCCATCGCTTGCTTTAAAAATTGTTGTTCTCTTTCTATAACTGCAACTTGCTTATCCACTTCTTCAAGCATCATAAATAAATCGTAACTTTTATTTAAAGACTCTAGCGCAGATGTCATAAAAATCATAGCCAATTCGTTTAGCAGCTGTAACAGTGCTTCTTGCTGTTGTTCATTTTCATATGGAACTGAAAGGTTTTGTAACCAATTGACAGGATTAGGATTAGCGACACTAAAGAAATACATTTTTTTGACAATAGCCCTAAGTTGGTCATCATTTCGATCAGAAGACAATTGTTCTGTTAAATCAACAAAATTAGGGTCTAAAATATCATAATGTTGTTCTAACACTTCATCAATCGTTTGCTCAAGTAGTAAAATATTTTCTGCTTCCCCACTTGTTTTAAAGTTTGGATCTATGTCTAATACATCGTAGTGCTGTTGGATTAACTTCAAGCAAAAACTATGCAATGTAGAAATTTGTGCTTGATGAATTTTAATGCGTTGATTTTTCAAATGGGTATTGTCAGGCGATTCAGAATAAGCTTCTTGAATACGTTGATCTACACGTTGTTTCATCTCTCTTGCACTTGCATTTGTAAATGTCACAACGAGTAAACGATCTACGTCAATCTTATCTCTAAGGATACGTTGAATAATACGTTCAACTAAGACAGCTGTTTTACCTGAACCAGCAGCAGCAGCTACGAGTATATCTTGATCTTTAGCGAAGATACTTTTCCACTGATTATCAGTCCATCTGGTATCAGCTGGTTTTACAGGAATCTCACTCATCATTCTTCTTCCTCACTTTCTAATTCCAAATCTTGAACTGCTTCTAGCGGGTTGATTGCTTCATCTACAGTTCGATATCTTTTACTGTCAATCATGCCATCTACATGACACACAGGTTTATAATTACAGAAATCGCATGGTAACGTTTGATTATATTTCATTGGTGCAACTTCTGTGTGACCATCCATAATATTAGATGCTGTTTCAATAAAATTCCGTTTATTGTGTTGGATTAATTTATATATAGTCTTTTCATCAGCAACTTTACTATTACGCTTGATGCCGCCATCTTTTTTCAAACCAAGTGGCACAATATCTGAATTATAATTCGGCTCTAACCTTGTATCGAAAGCTTCTAATACAGCATCATCACTGTTCAACAAACCACTTAATTTAAATGATTGAATAAATTCTGTATCACGTTTAGTCTCATTTAATTCATTCCAAGCCAATTTAATACGTGGTTCATGTACATGAAAATACAATAAGCCACCAGGTTTTGTCATATTTGTTAGCCCAAGTCTAGATTTATTCTGCAGTACAATATCCATATACGTCATCATTTGCATTTGCATACCATAATAAACTTTCGTCAGATCGAGCGTACCACTGTATTTAGAAGATTTATAATCAATAATGTTTACAAAACTTTCTTCTCCATGATTATACGTATCGATACGGTCAATTTGACCACGAATATTAATAGGGATGCCTTGTTTTGTTTGTAACGGTTGGGCATATAATTCCTCGTTGTCTCTAGGTTTTCTTCTGAAGCCCGCTTCAAATCGTTGAGGTATAAATTTGCTATAACTGCCTTGATATTTTAATGCAGTTAATGTCGTTTCAACAATAGAACCTATACGTTGTGATAAATATCGATAATAAGCCGTGGAATTTAATAAATTAAATTGTATCTCTGGTAGTATTTCAGATAATGCTTCACTTGTTAATTTATGAATTTGGTTTACATTTAAATTTTTGAAATCACCATTCACTTTTTCTGAAATAAATTTTAACACTTGATGGAAAATATCTCCTAAATCAAAATTTTCTAATTTATATTTTGTACGCTCATTAAGTCTTAATCCATGTGAAGCGAAATGTTTAAAAGGACATGATTGATAACCTTCAAAACGTGACACGCTTGCATTGATAGTCGTACCGTATAAATCTTTTGATAACGATTCGCTAAGTTGTACCGTTTCGTTATCATAAGTTAATGCTGATAATAGATAAGTCAATCCTTCATTGAGTTGAGCATCGTCTCTCATGACTTGATATGTATCTAGCCATGTATCAGCAACAATCTCATCATCAAGCCAAGCTTTCAGTGATTCGAATAAAGCAATCTTTGTTTGATGAGGATGCTCCATTAATGTAAGTGGGTTTGCTTGATGTTGATGATGGATATTTTGTATGTCTATGTTAGTGAATAGTTGTTGAATTTGATTTAAGAATGGGCTAGGTTCTTTTTCATCGCCTTTAGTGCCCATCAACGAATATGAAAAGGTAACATCTGAACATCCTCGAGTCATAGCAATATAACATACAAATGCTTCATCCATTTGTAATATATCAGCTGTAGGGCTGAGCTCAATAGCTGACTGTTCCTGGAAATATTTCTTTTCCTCATCTGTAATCAGTCCAGATGAACTTACAGTTTGTGGTAGTACACCATCATTCACTCCAACAAGATATATGTGTTGTTTATTATCGACTTTAGCTAAATCCATTGTACCAATACTCACTTGGTCAAGTGTCTGAGGAATCATAACAAACTCTAACTGATCCAATCCAATATCTAAAAGTTCTAAAAATCTATTTTGTGTCATCGTTTGAGTACCAAATACAGTAACTAAATCATCTAGCGTTTGGATAAAACCATGCCATAGTTGATCTATTTCTTCAGCTTTACGATGTTCACCCTCCGTATCCAACGTATCACGTTCAGTCATTAATTGACTCGGTAAATCAAATGTTTCTATTGCTTCATAAAATGCCGTAGCAAATTCTACAGCAGTCGAAGCATCAGCCATTTGATTTTCAAAACGCATAATTTTATCTATAACATCCGTTTTTAATTGAATCACTCTTTCAAACGTATGACGTTCTTCATCTGTTAATGGTTGTCGTTTTAAGCCCATTTTTCTAAATTGCTCAACTTGGAAATACTGGTCATCGATCCACCGTTTCCCGTAAACCCCTCGTTCTAATACAAAGTTCTCCAAAATATCAATAAGATATTGGCTATCTTTATATTTTTTTGTTAATACATTGGTTTTAAACAAACGCATTAAGGGATCAAAGTTCCAATTTGTTTGTAGCACTTCAATTAATGATCGGAGCATCTCCATAATAGGATGATGTGTCATTGAAGCTTTAATATCAATGTTATATGGAATATCATACTGGGGTAAAATGGATTCCATTAAATAAGCATACGTTTCATCTCTATATAAAATAGCAATATCTTGAAAGCGTCTACCCAATTCTCGATTTTCTTTTAAGATACGTCTTGCAACTTCATTAATTTCTTCACGCATAACTGATGATTCTATGATAGATATATGGCCTTCTGAAGCGATAGATTCAAATTGTAGTGCATTAAAATTTTGTTCTAGATGCATTAGTTCTTTGTTAGAAAATCTTTGTAAATCATTAAACCGCTTCTTATTCAAACGAATATTTAAGTCATCAGCAATATCTTCAATATGTGTTAATGACTCTGAGGCTTTTCTAAATAAACTAAAGACGTCTTTATCCCCATCAGTCGTTAATGCGACTGTTACTTTTTTCGTATTTTGTACTAAAGCACGAATCATTTGGTATTCAATTGTAGAAAAGTTATGAAACCCATCAATATATATTTCAGCGCGTTTTAACCATTCAGATTGATGCATGAGCGAAATAAAGCGTTGTAAACTATCCTCTGTAGAAACATATTCACCAGTAATTCTATCTTCTAAGTGCTTATAAATTAACGCAATATCTTCTAATTTATGCTTCGTTCTTGTTTGTAAATCATTCGCAGCGACGTATGATTCTAAATCTTGTGGAGAAACTGCATATTTTTTAAAATCTTGTATTTGTTCATAGAGTTTTTCACTGAAACCATAGTATTTAACTTGCGATTGATATAGTTTTAATTCTGATTGGTATGCTTGAATGATGTCATAAATCATCATTTCAGTACCTGCTTTGGATAATTGTTGTTCTGTCAATCCACCAACCTCTTGGAATACTCGATGACTTAAACGTTCGAAATGGAGCACTTCAGTCCTCAAACTACCGTATAAACTTGCATCGTTTACAAAAGCTTGTTCAAGTTTAAAAGTATTTTGTGTAGGTGCAATCAATACAATGGGATCTCCTAACGGATCCTGTTTCATTTTATTTTTTATTTCTTCTATTATATTGTGGGATTTGCCAGTACCGGCTCTCCCGATATATGCATTTAATTCCATTGCATATGCCAACTCCTTTGAATCACATTTTAACATATAACAAATTGTACTTCGTCCATCTTTAATTATTTTGTATTTTTCAATGGGTTGATGACTAATAACCTTACATAGTTTAAATATTACCTTATATAAAAAAGGGCAGAACAGAAATCTATTTTCAAAATCAGATTTCTTAATTCTGCCCTAGGCACAGATAAATCGTAAAAAACTGGAAAAGAAGATATTTCCAAACCAATCTTCTGTTACCTTTATTATGTTTGAGTCCGAAATATTTCAATGTCTCAAGCTTTTTGTACTTTTTATTTATTCATAGTTTGTATCCGGATTAAATCCAAATTTCATTTCATTAAGTGGCCAATATCTAAATGATACTTTACCTACAACTTGGTCTTTATCAATTAAACCAAATGAACGGCTATCTTTACTAACTTCACGGTTGTCACCTAGCACTAGCAATTTATCTTTTGGAATTTTATTCTTACCGTCTACTTGGTTGATATCTTTCGTTTCAAGGCTACCAGTAATGTATTCACCTAATTTATGTTTTTCATTATAATCTAAATAAGGTTCATCTACTTTTTTACCATTAACGATGAGTTGATCATCTTTATATTCTATTTCATCTCCAGGTGTACCAATGACACGTTTGACGTAGTCATTTTCTTTTGTAGCATGAAATACAATAACATTACCTTTTTCTAAACTACCTAGTTTTTGACCTATTAAATTGACTACTACGCGTTCTCCATCTTTAAGTGTCGGATCCATAGAGTCACCCTTTACTGTATATGACTTTGCGACAAAGTTTGTAATCAATAGCACTAACGCTACAGCAACAACGATTGACACAATCCATTCTAATATTTCTTTTTTCACTGTTTACACCTCGTCCATTTAAT
The DNA here is from genome assembly GCF_017891975.1 of Staphylococcus sp. GDY8P131P. Lineage (NCBI taxonomy): Bacteria > Bacillati > Bacillota > Bacilli > Caryophanales > Staphylococcaceae > Staphylococcus > Staphylococcus sp. GDY8P131P. Next base: position 87,342 of record NZ_JAESKF010000010.1, on the reverse strand, counting down.
TAAAGTTTGCTGTGAATCTATCAAAAGGATAATACCTTAAACTGATGTCACCAATAATTTCTTCCTGTCGAACAAAGCCAATTGTTCTAGAATCATGTTTATTATTACGATTATCATTAAGTACAAAATAAACGTCCGGTGGAATAATATCTCCTTCAGACCCTTTAACATTTCTAAGAGATAATTCATCAATACGCGTATCAGTATAACTTTCTTTCACTTGTCTGTCATCTCTATACAACTGCCCTTGTTTAAAAGCAATAGATTGACCAGGTTTTCCGATAATTCTACCAAAATTGGTATCATTACCTTTACGGTACATGATAATATCATTATTATTTAATAAATTAAATGTTGTTTTGATTTTATTAACAATTACACGATCGTCTTGTTTCAATGTCGGATTCATACTTTTATCTTGAATCACAGCACCGGTAATTACAAACGCTTGAATCAATATGACAATAATAATCGCAAATATAATAGAAATCAAATGTTTTACTATCTTACTCAACTTGTCACTCCTCTGGAGAATGCATAAAATATCGCTCAAGCTTCCTACCAATAAACCATACAACCACAATTACAATTATAATCAAAATTAATCTTAATGGGTCAGTAAATAGCGTCGTAATATCATTGCCTAACCATCCAATCAAACCAATCATTATTAATTTCGAACTGAACAATACGACAAGATAAACATGCGCTTTAATATGGGACAAACTCACTACCAAATTAACTAAGGCGCTTGGTGTAAATGGGAAACATAGCAAAATAAAAATGGGGATGACCCCTTTTCTATCTATAAAATGTATCAACCGTTGAACAGATGTACGTTGTTGTAATCGTAGCATATATCGTGTATGGGTTAACCTTCTAAAACATATAAATACAAGATAACTTCCTAGAACAGTTCCTAACCACGCTAATAATGTACCCATCCAAAATCCAAACGCATTCACATTGACAATGACAAATACAATAATAGGTAACACTGGTATAAACGCTTCAATAAAAGGCAATAAAAATCCAACAATATATCCTAAACTGCCAAATAAATCAAACCAATATTGTACTTGCTCTTGAGTCATTTCATCAATCCCCACCATTGTTATTCAACGATTATTATAAGTGTATTATAACTATTTTAAAACAATAAAGTACTCATTTCATCAAATATCAGTCTCAAGTACGAAACAAAGCATCCAATTTTACAGCAATGCAAATCAAAAATAACTACTTATACGCATACACACCATCTCTAATTAAATAAAAATGAGCAGAACAGAAATCTAATTTAAAAAATAAGATTCCTTTATCCTGCTCATACGTAGGTTGGTGAAATTCTCCTTTTAATTTAACGCTATTTTCAGGACTAATCGCCTACCAACCATTTAAGTAAGAAACTTGAAATACACGCCCATACAAACTTCTCACTGAATCAAATTGATACATTCAATTTTGCTAAATAAAATTATAAACGTTTTTCTAATGCTTCTTTTTTATCTTCAAATCCTGGCTTACCTAATAAAGCAAACATATTTTGTTTATATGCTTCAACGCCAGGTTGATTAAATGGGTTTACGCCTAATTGATACCCGCTCATTGCACACGCCATTTCAAAGAAGTACACGATATAGCCGAATGTTTCTTCATCCAATTGAGGAATATTAATAACAACATTTGGAACGCCGCCGTCGGTATGAGCTAATAGCGTACCTTCGAATGCTTTTGTATTAACTTCATCAATTGTTTTACCAGCCAAGTAGTTTAAACCATCTAGATTATCACTATCTTCTTCAATAGTAATGCTGTGTTTTGGCTCGTTCACTTTTACTACAGTTTCAAATAAGAAACGACGGCCTTCTTGTACATATTGGCCAAGTGAGTGTAAATCAGTTGTATAATTAGCACTGGATGGATAGATGCCTTTGTAATCTTTACCTTCTGATTCACCAAATAATTGTTTCCACCATTCATTGAAATATTGCATTGAAGGTTCGTAATTAATTAACATTTCTGTATCGTAACCTTTTGCATATAAAATATTACGGATACTAGCATATTGATATGCAATGTTATCTTCTAAGTTTTCAGAAGAAAGTTCTTCTCGTGCTTTAGCAGCACCGCTCATCATAGCTTCAATATCAATACCTGCTACTGCAATTGGTAATAAGCCAACTGCAGTTAATACTGAGTAACGGCCACCGATGTCGTCTGGCACTACAAATGTTTCATAACCTTCATTTGTCGCTAATTGTTTCAACGCACCTTTTTCTTTATCTGTTGTTGCAAAAATACGTTGTTTTGCTTCTTCTTTACCATATTTATTTTCTAAAATTTGTTTAAATAATCTAAATGAAACTGCTGGTTCCGTAGTCGTACCAGATTTTGAAATAACATTAACTGAAAAATCTTTTCCATCTAAATAGTTAATTAATTCTTGTGTATATGTTGAAGATAGATGATTACCTACAAAGACAATTTCAGGGTATTCATCACTATTTCTAAATGCAGGTGTTAGCATTTCAATTGCAGCACGTGCACCTAAATATGAACCACCAATACCAATTACAACAAATACGTCTGAATTTTCTTTAACACGTTTAGAAGCATCTAAAATGCGTGAAAATTCTTCTTTATCATAATTTACAGGCAAGTCAATCCAACCTAAGAAATCACTGCCAGCGCCTGTTCCTTCATGAATCGTTTTATGAATTGATTTAACAATATCTTTTTGTTGCTGTAATTCATGTTCGCCGAAAAATTCTAAAGTTTTACCATAATCTAATTGAATATGAGTCATCTAAATTGCCTCCAGTGTTTTTGATTTCACTAATATTTTACTAAGTTTATTTTTACTATTCAAACAACTAGCCTATAAATCAAATTTTTCTATAAATCATTTACTTTATATTGTTTTAAAATTATAACAATTCCATCAATTGTTATATTCAATATTATATACATTATAAGAAACAAAGGCAAATATTATACCAACGCTATCACAATCATAAAACCAAATTATACATTTTTAGAAATTTCAAGTTTTTGCATATTTATGTATAAAAATGGTTTTATTTTCATTTTTAATCTGCTATACTTACTAATATCAAATTTATAACTAACAAATAAAAATTTTCAATAGAGGTGTAATTATGAAAGAGAAAATCGTATTAGCATATTCCGGCGGATTAGATACAAGTGTGGCAGTAAAATGGTTGATTGATAAAGGTTATGACATTGTCGCTTGTTGTTTAGATGTCGGTGAAGGAAAAGATTTGGATTTAGTTTATCAAAAAGCATTAGACATGGGGGCAGTTGAATGTCATATTATTGATGCTACTGAAGAATTTAGTAATGACTTTGTTTCATATGCAATTAAAGGAAATTTAATGTATGAAGGTACTTACCCACTTGTTTCTGCACTATCAAGACCTTTAATTTCAAAAAAATTAGTAGAAATTGCTAGCAAAACTAACGCTGTAGGTATTGCCCATGGTTGTACTGGTAAAGGCAATGATCAAGTGCGTTTTGAAGTAGCAATTAAAGCTTTAGACCCTGATTTAAAAGTATTTGCTCCGGTAAGAGAATGGGCTTGGAGTCGTGAAGAAGAAATTGATTATGCATTAAAGCATAATATTCCAGTTCCAATCCAACATGACTCTCCATATTCAATCGACCAAAACTTATGGGGAAGAAGTAATGAATGTGGTATTTTGGAAGATCCTTACGCAGCACCACCAAAAGACGCATTTGATTTAACACAAGAAATTGAAGATACGCCAGATGAAGCGGATGAAATTGTATTAACCTTTGAAAAAGGTATTCCAACATCATTTAATGGAGAAACTTATACATTAAGCCAATTAATATTAGAATTAAATAAGCTTGCTGGTAAACATGGTATTGGTAGAATCGATCATGTAGAAAATAGATTAGTGGGTATTAAATCAAGAGAAGTTTATGAAACACCAGCAGCAGAAGTCATTTTAAAAGCACACAAAGCACTTGAAACGATTACTTTAACTAAAGATGTAGCACATTTCAAACCAGTAATTGAAAAGCAATTTTCAGAACAAATATATAATGGTCTTTGGTTCTCACCTTTAACAGATAGCTTAAAAGCATTTGTAGATAGTACACAAGCGTTCGTTTCTGGTGAAGTACGTGTTAAATTATTCAAAGGAAATGCAATTGTAAATGGAAGAAAATCACCACATACATTATATAACGAAAAATTAGCAACTTATACAAAAGAAGATGCATTTAACCAAGCCTCAGCAGTCGGATTCATTGATATCTTTGGTCTACCAACTAAAGTCAATTCTATGTTACATGGTGGTTACTTAAATGAGTAAGAAAGCTTGGGGTGGAAGATTTAGTGAACAACCTGAAGACTGGGTTGATGCGTTTAATGCTTCAGTCCATTTTGATAAAGCACTCATTCAATATGATGTGCAAGGAAGCATTGCTCATGCCACAATGTTAGCCAAACAAAACATTATATCTGATGATGACTGCCATCAAATTATTAATGGCTTAAAAGATATTTTAAAAGATTATGAAGAAGGTAATTTATCACTAGATGTTTCTTTAGAAGATATCCATCTCAATATAGAACATGAATTAATCAAACGTATTGGTGACGCAGGTGGTAGATTGCATACTGGCCGAAGCAGAAATGATCAAGTAGCTACTGATATGCATCTGTATACCAAAGAAGAAGTTACAAAAATTATTGAGTTAATCGACAGTTTTAAACAAACCATTGTCGATATAGCGGAACAACACGTGGATACCATTATGCCTGGTTATACGCACTTACAAAGAGCACAACCTATTTCATTCGCACATCACATCCTCACTTATTATTGGATGTTAAATAGAGACAAATCACGTTTTGAAGATAGCTTAAAACGAATCGATATTTCCCCACTTGGTGCCGCTGCACTAAGTGGAACAACCTATCCCATCGATCGTCATGAAACACAATCTTTATTAAACTTTAGTTCTATTTACGAAAATAGTATGGATGCTGTAAGTGATAGAGACTATATTGTAGAAACGTTGCATAATATTTCACTGACGATGGTTCACCTATCTCGTTTTGCTGAAGAAATTATTTTTTGGTCATCTGCCGAAGCACATTTTATAACCTTATCAGACGCGTTTTCAACTGGCTCTTCCATTATGCCACAAAAGAAAAACCCTGATATGGCTGAATTAATTAGAGGTAAGGTTGGTCGTACGACAGGAAACTTGATGAGTATGCTAATGACGCTCAAAGGTTTACCTCTTGCTTATAACAAAGATATGCAAGAAGATAAAGAAGGACTGTTTGACGCAATTCATACTATCAAAGGCTCTCTTCGCATTTTCGAAGGTATGATAGACACAATGACAGTAAATGTGGAATACTTACAACAAACTGTTTATAATGATTTTTCAAATGCAACTGAGCTTGCTGATTATCTCGTTAATAAAGGTGTGCCCTTCAGAACAGCACATGAAATTGTTGGAAAAATGGTATTATGGGCTATTCAACACAATATTTATTTATTAGACGTGCCATTAAATCAATATCAAGAAGCACACGAAAGCATTGAATCAGATATTTATGATTACTTAAAACCTGAAAATTGCGTAAGCCGTCGTATCAGTTATGGATCAACTGGTCAAGCTTCTGTAAAACATCAGTTATCAGTAATTAAACAGCAGTACAATACAAATTAATACGCCTAAGATAAAGCCTGTAAGTTAATTAAGTGAATTAACTTACAGGCTTTTTTTACAAAATACGTTCTTTATACATTTCATCGCATTTTACTTGAACATGATTCAATATGATTGAAAAATCAAAGTGCCCTTTGTTTTATTGTTTTATTTTATAAAGTTTTTTAAATAATTTAACAAATCGTTATAAAAGTGTTAATTTTATAAATTTTAAATTTTAATATCGTAAATTTCATTCTCATATGTCATTTTATTTTGTACGGTTGATATGTAAATACATACCAAGGAGTGACCTCATTTTGAAAAGCCTAAATAAAGTGATTACAACTAGTATTGCAATTACGTCCCTGTCCCTCATAACAACTACATCGATAATCGAAGCTAGTGGTAGTAATACCAGCAACGCTTCAACTTCAAATCAGACATCTCATAACTCGTATAACTCAAATAACGTACATAATCTGACTGGCGAACAATACACAACAATCGCGCATAGGGGCGCAAGTGGGTATGCCCCAGAACACACCTTTTTCTCGTATGATAAAAGCCACAATGCCATAGGCGCATCCTATATTGAAATCGACTTACAAATGACAAAAGACGGGCACCTAGTAGCGATGCATGATGAAACAGTAGATAGAACCACAAATGGCACTGGAAGAGTTGATGCTTATACGCTCGAAGAATTAAAACAATTAGATGCAGGTAGTAAATTTAATGCTCAAAACCCAAAATACGCTAATTCAAACTATAAAGATGCTAAAATTCCTACATTTAATGAAATATTAGAACGTTATGGCCCAGATGCTAATTATTATATTGAAACCAAATCACCTGATGTTTATCCAGGCATGGAAGAAGCAGTACTGGAAGCACTGGATGCTCACCATTTGCTCAATAAACACTCGCTTAACAATGGTCATGTATTAATACAATCATTTTCAGTTGAAAGTTTAACTAAATTACATCGTTTAAATAGCAATATACCATTAATAAGATTGTTAGATAAAGGTGAATTACCACGTCTATCACAAAAAGATTTCAATCAAATCAGACAATATGCCATTGGTGTAGGTCCTGAATATACAGATTTAACTGAACAAAATGTAAAGAATCTTAAACGCGCCAGCTTATTAGTTCATCCATTTACAGTCAATAACAAAGAGGATATGTATCGTTTAAACCAATATGGTGTTGATGGTGTTTTCACCAATTATCCTGATTTATATAAACAAGTTATACAAGATGATGCACGACAGCACAACAAAGATTAATGCAAACAAAAAAGTAGACGAAGTTCACTTTATTAATAGAACTTCATCTACTTTTTATTTAATTTCAATCATTGATTAATTAAGCCCAACCACGGTAACGTGCAGCTTCAGCAGTACGTTTAATACCAATAATATATGCTGCTAAGCGCATATCTATTTTTCTGTTTTGAGATAATTCGTAAATGGTATCGAAAGCTGTGATTAGTTTCTCACGTAATTTCGTATTCACTTCTTCTTCTGACCAATAATAACCTTGGTTATTTTGAACCCATTCGAAGTAAGAAACTGTAACACCGCCAGCACTTGCTAACACATCAGGTACAAGCAATTTACCACGTTCTGTTAAGATACGTGTACCAGCTGGTGTTGTAGGGCCATTAGCCGCTTCAACAACGATATCTGCTTTAATATCATTTGCATTATCTTCTGTAATTTGGTTAGCGATTGCTGCTGGCACAAGAATATCACAATCAAGTTCAAACAATGCTTTGTTAGAAATTGTGTCATCGAATAAGTTTGTAACTGTACCAAAACTATCTCTTCTATCTAAAAGATAATCTATATCCAAACCATCTGGGTCATGTAGTGCACCATAAGCATCTGAGATACCAACGATTTTCGCACCCATATCGTAAAGGAATTTGGATAAGAAACTTCCCGCATTACCAAAACCTTGAATAACAATACGTGCCCCTTTAAGGTTTAAACCTCTACGTTTAGCTGCTTGTTCAATAGCAATCACAACGCCTAATGCTGTAGAACGATCGCGTCCTTGTGAACCACCTAAAACAATAGGCTTCCCAGTGATAAATCCTGGTGAATTAAATTTATCTAATGAACTATATTCGTCCATCATCCAAGCCATAATTTGTGAGTTAGTAAATACATCTGGTGCTGGGATATCTTTTGTAGGTCCAACAAATTGAGATATCGCACGAACATACCCACGAGATAGACGTTCAACTTCATGAATACTCATTTGTCTTGGATCACAAATGATTCCACCTTTACCGCCACCGTATGGTAAATCCACGATGCCACATTTTAATGTCATCCACATAGATAATGCTTTAACTTCTTCAACATCTACATCGGGATGGAAACGTACCCCACCTTTTGTTGGTCCAACAGCATCATTATGTTGAGCACGATACCCTTTGAATGTTTGGACGGTCCCATCATCCATACGTACAGGGATACGTACTTCAAGGAATCTTAATGGTTCCTTTACTAAGTCATACATACCATCATCAAATCCCAATTTATGCAATGCTTCTTTAATAATTTGTTGCGTAGAAGTAACTAAATTATTATTCTCAGTCATGATTCATTTCGCCTCTTTTTCGTTACTAATGATTTCGCTTTCACGATAATTGTAACATAAGATTTTGCTTTTTAAAGGGTTTTCAAAACTTAAGTTACAGAACATTGATTTTATTTAAAAACACTGTTTACTTTGTCTATTGCAAAGTCTAATTCTTCTTTAGAAATGATCAGCGGCGGTGCAAATCTAATCACGGTATCATGGGTTTCTTTACATAATAAACCTGCTTCTTTTAGCTTCTCGCAGTATGGTCTAGCATTTTCATTTAACTCTATACCAATAAATAATCCGCGACCGCGTACTTCTTTAATAGATGGATGTTCAATTTTTTCTAATTCTGATTTAAAATACTCGCCTAATTCTAATGAACGACCTGCTAAATCTTCATCTACTAAAACGTCTAATGCTGCAATAGATACAGCACAAGCTAAAGGATTCCCCCCAAATGTTGAACCGTGAGAGCCAGGTGTAAATACACCTAATACTTCTTCATCTGCAAGTACAACTGAAATTGGAAACACACCACCACCTAGCGCTTTGCCTAAAATATAAACATCCGGTTTAACGTTATCCCAATCAGTAGCAAATAATTTACCTGAACGTCCAAGTCCTGCTTGAATTTCATCAGCGATAAATAAAACGTTATGTTCATCACATAATGCTCTAATTTCTTTTAAATAGCCTTCAGGCGGTACATTAATACCAGCTTCTCCTTGTATAGGCTCGATTAAAATAGCTGCTGTATTTTCATTGATTGCTTTTTTAACTGCATCTATGTTACCAAATTCAACTTTACGGAAACCGTCTAATAAAGGACCATAACCGCGCTGATATTCTGGTTCAGATGATAATGATACGGGTGCCATTGTACGACCATGGAAGTTACCATTGAATGCTATAATTTCAGCTTTATCTGGTTCAATTTGTTTTACATCATAAGCCCAACGACGTGCAGCTTTCAATGCTGTTTCAACTGCTTCTGCGCCTGTATTCATTGGTAAAGCTTTCTCTTTACCAGCTAACTTACAAATTTTTTCATACCATTCGCCTAAATTATCACTATGGAATGCACGCGATACTAAAGTCACTTTATCTGCTTGATCTTTTAACGCTTGGATAATTTTAGGATGTCTATGCCCTTGGTTTACTGCAGAATAAGCAGATAACATATCCATATATTTATTTCCTTCCGGGTCTTTAACCCATACGCCTTCAGCTTCTGAAATAACAATTGGAAGTGGTACATAATTATGAGCACCATAGTGGTTTGTTAATTCAATGATTTCTTCTGATCTTGACATAATATCTCCCCTTTGTGTGAATTGAAATATAATGATTAATTGGCAATACTTATTCATAGCATAACGTATTTATTAACTTTCGAAAACTATTTTCCGAAAATGCTATAAAATCGTAAATTCAAAACTTACAACTCAAGTTTTAAATGCTATGTTTATAAAACCACTAATATAATGTAAGCCCTTACAATAATATAATGACACATTTCTAACTGTTTGCACAAGTCAATTTCAATAAATTTAACCATTTTCTTAAATTAAATTTATCGCTATCTAATCTAACCCACATTAGCTATTCATATACTATGAATAAAAGCTATATCCTAAACAAAAAAATTTAAAAATGGATTATCAAATCGATACGCGTAAACCTTGTATGGTAAAGCTTAATAAGCATACAAACAGAAATATATATTTTCTAAAATCATTTGCTCATCTTACCAATATCCTATTTGACATATAGTCATCCCTTAACCTTTATTTTTACGATAATGATAAAAAATAGCCATGAAGAAACCTATCATGATAGGTTTCTTCATGGCTTATCGCTAGTGTGTTTTATATGCTTTAGAACATCATTGAACTACTTTTATTTATTGTCAGTTCTTGGTAATGGGTAAAAGCCATTATTAAATTGTTCCCACAAGTTCGGTGGTAAATGATGTTTATCTGCTCTATTAGGGTCAAATTGAGATATAATTTCATCTTCTTTGCCCTCTCTAATTTTACTTACAAAATTATAATCTAATAAAATTTCTCTTCCTAATGCAACAAGTTCTACGCCTGTTGATTCAATCGCTTCAATCGCTTGTTCAGCAGTGAAAATTGACCCGATACCTACCAGCGGCATACGTCCATTAATCCAATCTAAAATTAATTTAATACGCTCTTGTCCTTTATATTGACCTTCACGTGTTTTTGAGTGAATATCCATTAATGATACATGTAAATAATCTAATGGTTTTTCAATTAATTTTTTAATTAATGTTTCCGTTATTTCCATACTTATACCTGGTGATTCAGCTTCTTCAGGAGAAAATCTATAACCAACGATAAAATCTTCATTGCCGTGCGTTTTAGCAGTTTCTGCTACTTCATCCACCACACGTAAAGCAAATTGATAGCGATTTTCTCCCCATTCATCATTACGACGGTTATAATAAGGAGAAACAAATTGATGAATTAAATAGTGATTGGCACCGTGTATTTCAACACCATCAAAGCCTGCTTCAATTACTCTTCGTGTAGCTTCACCAAATGCTTTGATTGTTGTTTCAATTTCATCTTCAGTAATTTCACGCGCATGGTGTTCTTCTTGTTCACCAAAACTTTTTAATGATATAGGGCTTGGTGCCGCAACGTCACCATTAGGCGTTAAATTAGGTAATGATTGCGCGCCACCATGATGAATTTGAACGACTGCTTTTGCACCGTTTTTCTTCATTGCTTTTGCCAATCGTTTTAAACCTTCAAGATTAGAATCATGTGCTACAGAAGGCTGTCCAGGGAAAGCTTTACCTAAATCCGTCACATTACTTGCTGCTGAAATAGCTAAACCAACGTCTTTTGAACGTTGTTCCATATAGACAACTTCTTCATTTGAAATTGTTCCATCATCATTGGATGAAACATGTGTTAAAGGGGCGAGCACAAATCGATTATCTAATGTTACATTATTTGGTAATTTTAATTTTTCAAATAATGGTTGAAATTTTTTATTCATTAAATTAAATCCTCCTAAAATTCAAAAATACTAAAGTGTCGTAATATCATCACTTTAAGTACTTTAATTCTAACTGCCTTAAATTCAAATATAAAACTATATGCTCACGCATATAATTTTATGATTTTTCATATTACGCGTGCAACTCATATAGAACAATTTACTGTTATATAAAAAATACTAACATCTTCAATGAAGATGTTAGTATTTTTTAAAAGATGATCGCTCATCTTTAATCGCGTCTTTGGACTGTTTAATCCAAACCGGTAAGCGTTCTTTAATTGTTTGAAACCCATATTTCTCGGTTTCTTTAATTTCATCTAATACTGATTGTTTTTCTTTTTTACGTTCATAGTTTTTAAAATAGTCATTATCTTTTAAAGAAAGATTTAACTTACCTTCTTCATCAATTGATATTACTTTCGCTTTTACAATTTGTCCTTCCGATAAAAACTTTTTTAAATTGTGGACGTAGTCATCCATAATTTCAGAAATATGGATTAATCCTTCAGTATTGTCAGGGGTTTCTACAAAAGCGCCATACGGTTGAATACCAGTCACACGAACTTTAATATGTTGACCTACTTTATAGTGATTATTCAACGTGATAACCCCTTAATTCGTTTTACTTAACAAGTTCATGATAGCATAAATCCTCTTAAGGTACTAACATTACCTAGAAAAATTTCACGATTTATTTAGAAATAAAGTAAAATAGCCAACGTTAAATGAGAATCGAATGCATTTATGAAAGCTCTTACAGCACATGGGGATGTATTTATTAATTCTTTTATTTTTGACAATAAAATTAAAAAAGTCTGAATGCAGTAAAAACAACAAAAAGTTTCTCTGCATCCAGACTTAATTTCATACTTTATATTATTTATACATTCACAGTCGGGTTCATATTTTTCAAGCAGATGTTATGATTTTATAACCTTCAAAAGCATAACTATAAATTGATTGAAACTGTTTTAACGTTTTGCAACGGTTATAAAACACCCATGATTATATCAACACTATGCCATCTATTATTTGATTTGTATATGATACAACATTGAAACCAACCCATAACTGATATTATTCTATGTTCAAATCATTGCACTTATTGTAATATTTGTTTTTATTTCTCAACCACGTCTATAGAATCGATTGTGATGTCATGCAATGGTTTATCTTGAGGTCCCACTTTAGTAGCTGCGATATCTTCTAATGTTGCTTCTCCATCTATCAATTGACCAAATACTGTATGTTTTTGATCTAACCAAGGCGTACCACCTTTTTCTCCATAAGCTTTGACAATTGTTTCTGGCCATCCACCATCTGCAAGTTGACTTAGCATAGACTCAGGCACTTCTTTCATTTGAACGATAAAGAACTGCGAACCGTTTGTATTCGGGCCTGAGTTAGCCATAGATAAAGCACCATATAAATTGAAGGCTTCTAATGAAAATTCATCTTCAAAAGGACCACCATAAATACTTTCACCGCCCATACCACTAGCAGTTGGATCTCCACCTTGAACCATAAAATCATTGATAACACGGTGGAAAGAAATACCATTATAATAACCATTTTTAGCGTGTGTTACAAAGTTTTCTACTGTTTTGGGTGCAACGTCAGGTAATAGTTTAAAAGTCATATCACCTTTATTTGTATGCATTACTAATTTTATTTCATTTTCATTTACTTCTGAATTTAACTGAGGATAGTTCGTCATTTTTATTCTCCATTTCATGTTAAGATGATATATGTATTCTAACATAAAATGAAGGGAGTATTGAATTATGTTATATCGTTTTGCACACAAAACTGGAAGTTATGGCGTTTCAATCAAAGAAGAAGACGAGAACCAAGTATTAGTTCAAGTTGAACAAGTTATTAAACATCCAAAACAAGGTGATTTACATCATCCAAACGAAACTGAAAATGTATTTTTCCATGAGCGCAAAGCTTTAAGCCAATTTGAAAAACGCTATACATCTAAGTCAAAACTAAGACCATTTAATGTAGAGGAAATGCCTTATATAGCATCCTTGCAACTCGCAATTTCAAATTTGGAAAGTAAATTAAAAGCAGAAAACACAGCCTTTGCTAAAATGTCACTTGAGAATTTAAGCCGTTTAAAGGAAGATTATTCAATCCAATATAAAAAATTTTTTGAATAAAAATACCTTGTTTCTTCTTATTTAAAATAAACTTTAAATATAAGCTCTGCAAGGGTTGGCGTTGTTTTTCAGATTAGTGTTATTCATGTATAATGGCTTTACACTATTTTTTAAAAGGAGGATAAAATAATGAGTTTGATACATATAGCGGTCTTATTACCGTTAATATTTGCACTCATTATTCCATTTGTATATCGCATATATAAGCGAATACATTTAGGATGGTTTGTGTTACCTATCCCCGTCGTCTTATTTATTTATTTTCTTTCAGACATTTCGACTACAATGTCAGGAAATAACGTAGTACATAAAGCAAATTGGATGCCTCACTTTGGCATGAATTTCGATTTATACGTTGATGGATTAGGCTTACTATTCAGTTTATTAATAACTGGTATTGGAAGCTTAATTGTATTATATTCTATTAGTTATTTAAGTCGACAAGAGCAATTAGGTCATTTTTATTGTTACCTATTGCTTTTTATGGGTGCCATGTTAGGCGTTGTATTATCAGATAACATTATTATTTTGTATCTGTTTTGGGAGTTAACTTCTTTTTCTAGTTTTCTACTAATTTCATTTTGGAGAACGAAACAAGCATCTATTTATGGGGCACAAAAATCAATGCTCATCACAGTACTAGGTGGCCTTTCACTGCTTGGTGGACTCATCTTATTATCACTTGCAGGCGGATCTACAAGTATTCAAACGTTAATTGGCAATGCGTCAGAAATACAAACGAGTCCTTTCTTTATACTATCTATGATATTTGTAATTATTGGCGCGATGACAAAATCAGCCCAATTTCCATTCTACGTTTGGTTACCAGATGCTATGGAAGCTCCTACGCCCGTCAGTGCTTACTTACACTCAGCGACAATGGTTAAAGCAGGTCTTTACTTAGTTGCCCGTATGACGCCAATCTTTGCACTTTCTCAAGGCTGGATTTGGACGATTACCGCAGTAGGCTTAATCACGTTATTCTGGGCCTCATTAAACGCAACAAAACAGCAAGATTTAAAAGGCATTCTTGCTTTTTCAACAGTGTCTCAATTAGGTATGATTATGGCAATGTTGGGCATTGGTGCAGTAAGTTACCATTTTGAAGGTGCGGATAGCCAAATTTATGTAGCTGCATTTACGGCTGCTGTGTTTCATCTTATCAACCATGCTACTTTTAAAGGTGCCTTGTTTATGGTAACAGGTGCTATAGATCATAGTACTGGGACGCGTGACGTAAATAAACTTGGTGGTTTAATCACTATTATGCCAATTTCATTCACAATCACGATTATTACATCACTAAGTATGGCAGGCATTCCACCATTTAATGGATTCTTATCAAAAGAAAAATTCCTTGAAAGTATGATTGAAGTTACACATGCTAATATATTCAGTTTAAATAGTATTGGCATACTTATTCCAATTGTAGCTATCCTAGGCAGCGTATTTACTTTTGTCTATTCTGTTAGATTTATCGGACAGATATTCTTAGGTAGTTACAAACCTGATTCATTACCTAAGCCAGCTCATGAAGTTTCAAAATTAATGCTAATATCACCGAGTATTTTAGCAATACTAGTGATTGTTTTTGGTTTCTTCCCTTCAATATTGACAGGATCGATTATTGAACCTGCAGTTAACGCAATAAGTCATACTACAGGAACAACAGCTGAGTTTCATATGTTCCACGGATTTACGCCGGCCTTTTTCTCAACATTAGGCATATATATTGTTGGCATATTATTAATCTTTAGTTTCGGTTATTGGATTAGCTTATTAAAAGCGCAACCTACAAAACTAACAATCAACTATTGGTATAATAAATTAGGCGCAGTTACGCCAAGCTTTTCGAGCCAATTTACAAACACATATGTTACAGGATTTACACGTAATAACTTATTAATGATTTTTGCATCATTAATCATTATCACGCTTGTGACATTACTAGTAACGCCGTTCAGTATCAATTTTAAAGATGTTAGTGAAATAAGACCATTTGAATTAATCATCGTAGTCATTATCATTACGGCTGCTTCTATGATTATATTCGCTCGTTCTCGCTTATTTAGTATTATTATGGCGAGTGCTGTAGGTTATGCAGTAGCTATTTTCTTTATTTTCTTTGGTGCACCAGACTTAGCACTCACACAATTTGTTGTAGAGTCGATTTCTACAGCATTGTTCTTATTATGTTTCTATCATTTACCAAACTTAAACCGACACAATGAAACACCTTCATATAAATGGTTAAACGCAATTATCGCCATAGGTGCTGGCCTTGTGGTTACTGTATTAGGTTTGATCGCCTATGGTAATAGACATTTTGGTTCAATTGGCGAATTCTATAAAGATCATGTATATGATTTGGCACATGGAACAAACATGGTTAACGTTATTCTCGTTGACTTCCGTGGTACCGATACATTATTTGAATCTTCAGTGCTTGGTATTGCCGGATTAGGTGTTTATACAATGATTAAACTTCGTTATAAAAATAAATCAAATGATGAAGGAGGAACTCACATTGAAAAGACAGAAGAATAATTTAATTTTCCAATATTCAGCAATTGTGATTTTCTTCTTAATCGTTATGTTTGGTTTACATCTGTTCTTAACAGGACACTATACACCCGGCGGCGGTTTCGTTGGCGGCTTATTATTGTCCAGTTCACTTGTAATCATTTCTGTCGCATTCGATATTAAGACAATGCGCAAAATATATCCATGGGATTTCAAAAAACTCATTGGTATAGGCTTATTCTTTTGTTTAGCCACACCAATGGCAAGTTGGTTATACAATAAAAACTTCTTTACACATACACCCTTTGAAATTCCATTAGTAATTTTAAAACCAATAGAAATGCATACTGCGACCTTTTTTGATTTAGGTGTTTTGTGTGCTGTCGTTGGTACAATAATGACTATAATATTAGCGATTGGAGAGAATGAGTAATGGAAATAGTGATGATTTTTGTTTGTGGTATTCTCACTGCAATGAGCGTCTACCTCATTCTTTCTAAAAGTTTGATTCGTATCATTATTGGGACTACTTTACAAACACATACAGCCAATTTATTTTTAATAACTATGGGTGGGCTTAAAAAAGGTGAAGTGCCTATTTATGAAAAAGGGATCACTTCATATGTAGACCCCATCCCTCAAGCACTTATATTAACAGCAATAGTCATTTCGTTTTCTGTCACAGCGTTTTTCTTAGTATTAGCTTTTAGAAGTTATAAAGAATTGGGCACAGACAACGTAGAAAGCATGAAAGGAGTGCTAGATGATGATAGAAAGTAACCTTATTATTTCACTACTCGTCATACCAATGTTAACCATTATCGCACTCATATTCATTGGTAAACGCCCGAAAATAAAGCGTTACGTTGCTTTATCAGGTACAGCAATCACATTGATTTTTGCATTTATTAATTTAAAAAATGTATTAAAACACGGGCCAATCAAACTTGAACTCGGTTCTTGGGAGGCTCCTTACAGTATTGTATTTGTACTTGATATATTTAGTGCCCTACTTGTAATCACTAGTTTAATTGTAACAATGTTGATTATTTTATATTCATACCAATCCGTAGGTATTGAACGTGAAACATATTACTACTATTTCGCAATTATGTTTATGCTTACAGGTGTTATAGGGTCATTTATCACAGGCGATATTTTCAACCTTTTCGTATTCTTCGAAGTATTTTTAATGGCATCTTACATATTGCTAGTCATCGGTGGTACGAAGGTACAATTAAGTGAAACAATTAAATATGTACTTGTAAATGTGACATCCTCTGCTTTCTTTGTTATTGCAGTTGCCATGCTTTATTCAGTCGTTGGTACATTGAATTTGGCAGATATTAGTGAAAAATTAAGCCAATTGTCAGCGCAAGATAAAGGGATTATTAGTATCATCTTTATTATGTTCATCTTTGTCTTTGCTACTAAAGCAGGTGTTTTCCCAATGTACATTTGGCTACCGGGCGCGTATTACGCTCCACCAATAGCGATTATTGCATTCTTTGGTGCATTGTTAACAAAGGTCGGTGTATATGCGATTGCAAGAACGGCGAGCCTATTCTTTGGTGAGTCATCAAACTTTTCTCTATACACAATTTTATTTCTAGCATTACTCACAATTATTTTTGGTTGTGTAGGAGCAGTAAGTTATTTCGACACTAAAAAAATCATCATTTACAATATTATGGTTGCCGTAGGTGTCATCTTAGTGGGAATTGCGATGATGAATCAAGCCGGCATGATGGGCGCAATCTATTACACTTTACATGATATGCTCATTAAAGCAGCCCTTTTCTTCTTAATCGGTGTCATGTATAAAATTACAAAAACGCATGATTTACGTCAATATGGTGGCTTAATCAAACATTATCCTGTATTAGGGTGGACATTCTTTATCGCTGCATTAAGCTTAGCAGGTATTCCGCCGTTAAGTGGTTTTTACGGAAAATATTATATTGTTCAAGCCACTTTTGAAAAAGGCTTCTACATTAGTGGTATAATCGTATTATTATCTAGTCTTGTAGTACTTTATTCTGTCATTCGCATTTTCTTAAAAGGTTTCTTTGGAGAACCTGAAGGTTATGAAGTGAATCCTAAACTTCAATATAAAGGGGTGCTTGCAGTAGCGGTCGTTTCAGTTGCTATTTCTGTATTATTCGGATTATCTGCTGATTTCTTACACCCAATTATTAAAGATGCTGCTGAAACTTTCTACAATCCTAGTGTTTATATTGATAGCGTATTGGGGGGAGAATAGTATGGCAATTCAAATATTAGTCAATTTAATGTTATCTGTTTTTTGGCTATTTGTTACTGGCAGTTATACATTTAATAATTTTCTATTAGGTTATCTATTTGCTCTATTGCTAGTATTCCTAATGCGCGGTGTTTTACCCGGCAGATTTTATATTATTACGGTTTATAAAATAATTAAATTGTTTTTCGTATTCTTAATAGAACTAATAAAAGCTAATATCGATGTCATTCGCATCGTTACTAAACCTAAACTTAACAACGAACCTGCCTTCTTTATATATCCCACAGATTTGAAAAAGGATTGGCAGATTGCTTTATTATCAAATTTAATTACACTTACACCCGGAACTATTGTTTTAGGCGTCAGTGATGATCGTACAAAAATATATGTACACAGTATTGATTTCAGTACAAAAGAAGAAGAGATTGAAGGTATTAAATCATCCCTTGAAAAAGTGGTAAGAGAGGTAGGCGAATATGAATGAACTACAATATTATATTAATCGTTGCATTAGTTATCGTTGCATTATCCATGTTAGGTATGCTAGTTCGTGTTATTATCGGACCTTCTCTTGCTGATAGGGTTGTAGCACTCGATGCTATGGGAATACAATTAATGGCGATTGTAGCGCTATTTAGTATTTTCTTAGGTACTAAATATATGATGGTTGCCATTCTATTAATTGGTATTCTAGCATTCTTAGGCACTGCCGTTTTCGCCAAATATATGGATAAAGGTAAGGTGATTGAGCATGATAACAACGATCATCATTAGTATTGCACTTATATTGGTTATACTCGGCTCACTTATTAGCGCACTCGCTGCTATTGGTCTCTTACGTTTAGATGACGTATATTCTAGAGCACATGCTGCTGGTAAAGCTGCTACATTAGGTGCAATGTTATTAATTAGTGGCGTTTTCTTATACTTTATCGGACGCGAAGGATACGTAAATATGCAGTTGCTGATTGGTATACTATTTATTTTAATTACTGGTCCGTTAGCAAGTCATCTTATAATCAAAGCTGCTTATAATTTAAGCACACCTGCTGCTAAAAGAACAAAGCGGGATGATATTCAAGAAGACTTAAAAGACACTAAATTATAACACCGTTAAATAATGCATATATAACAATGAACAATGGAGTTATAACACCTTCATTCGATATACTCCCTCTAAAGAAACACTTAAACAGTGAAAACGTTAGAGGGGGTTATTTTTATGATTTAAAATTAACAGTAATGTTTATACTACCTTACTAACACTTACATAAAAGTGATTCACCTTCACAAAGCGTTACACGAGCTTAAACCCTTGCTAAAGTGCTACTCATCTTCATAAATGAAAAAGTATCGCTTTAACAGTCAGATGCTCCCAATACGATATTCAAAGCTGAAATGTTTTATATACCAAAGCCTCGCCTCACTCCCTAACCACCCTCCATATTAAAACTTCAAGTTTAACTCCAGATGCTTTGTTACAAGCAAATTGGAGCAATAAGCTACTTTTTTCGAAAAACAACACTATCTCATACTGATCTTTTTATTTTCCAGACCGCTCATTTCACATTAGAGCTTTATAAAATATTGATTATTGCTCAATTCAATGATATATTAAATCGTAATAATTTCGTTTTAAAGGAGTTGGAATAATGTCTACTTGGACAATCATCGGCGGCGGTATTCAGGCAGTAACAATTGCTATCAAACTAAAGACTTTAGGCATTAAGACACATGAGTTGAATATTATTGATCCACATCATAGTCTTTGCGAACAGTTTAATCATTATACAAAAAGGATTGAAATGCCCTATTTGCGATCTCCATGTGTACATCATATTCACCCTAACCCTTTTCATTTAAATCAATTCGCTAAATATCATCAATATGTTAATGCTAGCTATGGTTCATACAAACGCCCCAACAGAAATTTATTTATGGACCATATTCATAGTCTTTTACACGAATTTGAACTGAATCAGAGTCACACGGTTGCTTTTGCTAATCAAATTATACTCAAAGAAAAACAATGGTGCGTTAGGCTTTCAAATCAACAATTTCTAAAGTCGGATTATGTTGTTATCGCTAATGGTTGTAATCATGAGCCATACATACCGTCCACATTTAAAAATGCACCTGACGTCTCCCATATATTTGATTCAGAGATAGATATCGATAAAATCGTTTCTCATGTAGTTGGCAGTGGTATTTCAGCGGCACATTTAACTTTAAAATTATTAAAAAAACAGGCACATTCAATCATTCATCTTTGGACAAATAAACCTCTTGATGTGCATGATTTTGATGCAGATGCTGGTTGGCTAGGCCCTAAAAAAATGACGCCTTTCAATAATATTGTTGATCCTAAAACCAAATTAGCAATTATAAAAGAGGAAAGACATCAAGGTTCTATGCCTAAGGAGTTGTATCTAAGGCTTAAAAAATATGTTAAACAAGGCCGGTTAATGATTCATATAAATGAATTAAAAGAAATTCATCGCCATCATATTTATACAGACCATCATTCCATATATTACGACCACATCTTTTTAGCTACCGGGTTTAAAGATACAATCATGCAACAACCAATAATTAAGCAGTTAGTTCAACTATATAACGCACCAGTCTCAAATGCAGGCTTACCTTCCATCACTACCAATTTAGAATGGTTGCCCAATTTATTTGTGGCAGGTGGTTTAGCTGACTTACAACTTGGGCCTTTTGCAAGGAATATCATGGGTGGGCGTGAAGCTGCCAACCGCATTGGCGCCTTATTATTATTAAAAGAAAAAATAAGATAATCAATTAAAAAAACAGGCACATGAAACGCAAATAGTTAATTTGGTTTCATATGCCTGTCTATTATAGTTATTTTTTCAAATACATGTTAGCGTAATTCTATAAATCGTCAATTAATTTATACTTCGTTATTTATTGCGTTTACGTGGCTTAATCGCAATCGTGCCTCTCATGACACAAATCAATCTATCTGTATCATCTTTAATATCTATATTCCATACTTGCGTTGTACTGCCCTCATGTATAATTGTAGCTGTCGCAAATATTGTGCCTTTAGTAGTGGAACCTATGTGATTCGCATTCATTTCTAAACCTAACGGGATATAGTGGTCCGTATCAATGATATCGGCTGCTCCCATCGAACATGCGGTCTCACCAAGCGCTAAACTTGCGCCGCCATGCAGGAAGCCGAATGGTTGCTTCACTTCATCTGTTACTGGCATAGACATAACCATAAGCCCGTGTTCTTGTCGTTCTACTTTTATTTTCATTACATCAAGCATGTTTGTCACTCAAGACACCTCATTTTCATATTATTAAGTTTATAATATCATAGCTGCAATCGTGCCAAAAATAATTAATGGAATGTTATAAAACACAAAGTTGGGGATACAAGTATCACGAATGTGATCATGTTGTCCATCAACATCTAAACCTGCTGTTGGCCCTAATGTAGAGTCACTTGCTGGAGAACCTGAGTCCCCTAAAGCACTTGCCGTACCTATTAAAGCGATTAATGCCATGGTACTTAAACCTAAAGATTCACCTAACGGTACAAATAACGTAGCAATAATTGGAATTGTAGCAAATGAAGAACCTATACCTAGGGTTACAACTAATCCAATAATATACATTACAATAATGCTAATTAATTTATTATCTCCAATCACCCCGCTTATACTATCAACCAGCTTGCCTATATCCCCTGTTTCATTCATCACACCTGCGAAACCATTTGCAGATAAAATGACTACACCAATAAATGACATAATTTTAATGCCATCTACAAATTTTTCATCTAATTCAGTCCATTTGTAAGCGCGTGAAGCAAAGAAAACAAGTACGCCAGCTAATGCACCAAAAATCATTGAATCCGTAAACATTTGTACTAAAAATGTAGCAATGATAGAAATGATAGTTACGCCTAATATATAGGGTTTAATTTCAATTTGGCTCATATCTTTAATATCTTTATGTTCTGCATATTGTCTTGGTTTTCTATAATAATAAATACCAGCTATCAAGCCAACAATATAGCCTAACGATGGAATTAACATAGCTTTCCAAATCATCCCCATCTCAATTGGGTGATTCGCTTTAGAAAACCCACTTTGGATGATTTGATGGAAAATTTGACCGAAACCATACGGTAGTAATACATAAGGCCAACATAAACCGAAACCGATGATAATTGCTATCTGTCTTCTATCTATATTAAGTTCGTTGAACAAACTTATTAATGGAGGGATTACAATTGGAATAAATGCAATATGTACAGGTATTAAGTTTTGGCTCATGATACTCATGATGAGTAATGCGCCCATAATAATAATTTTAACTTTAATACGTGACATTTTATTATTTTCTGCATGAATCGCGTTGATAATCTTATTCACTAAATAGTCTGTAATACCGCTATAAGAAATCAAAGCAGCGAATCCACCTAATAGCGCATAACTCAATGCCACTTCGGCGCCATCGACAATATTTTCACCGAATACAGATACAATATCAGTGATACTCATACCTGCAATCAAACCGCCTACTAAAGCACTGATAAATAAACTTATAACTACATTTAATCTGCATAAACATAGTACAATCATCAGTATAACTGCTATAACAACTGCATTTATCACAAAAGCACATCTCCTTTATTACGTTATCGAACTAAAGTATCACGAGATTTATATTAACAATTAGTACCTGAATTGTCAATCATATTTTTCTCATATTTAACCAAACAATATATCATTCGTATGGTTGCGTTTCATTACAACAATATAAACAAAGAGGTTGAAACATAATAAATAATGTTTCAACCTCGAATACCCTTTAAAACGTTTTGGCTCATATTACGCTTTATGAAAATGCATAGTACTTACACAAGTCTCTAGATTTTGTACACTTTTGTCTAAACATGCTTGCTAAAGCGGAGCCACGAAATTCAATTTAGACCATATGATTCCTATCTCGCGACTATTAATTCATGTTCCTATTTTTAATACGTTTTTTTATCTCATAATGTCCTCAACCATTGAACGATAGATAATATCAAGTAACCTGTTGGGCCTGCTGGACCTTTATATGATGGCTGATTCGTTGTAGCCGGGCCTGCAATATCAAAATGTAAATGCGGGGTGTCACCAGCGAAATGATTTATAAATGTTGCGGCAAATAAAGCTTTACCTTGCCCATTTGTATGATTAACTAAATCAGCAACAGCACTCTTTCTAATCAATGCTTGTTCTGTTGCAGTCATAGGGAGTTCAAATACCATTTCATCCATTGTCTTAGCTTGCTCCAGAATAGCATTTAATGACGTTGTCGCATTTTTATTAAACACTGCGGCTTTATCTTCGCCTAGCGCTGCAACTGCTGCCCCAGTCAATGTCGCAAAATCTAAAATAACTTGCGGTTCAAATTGATTTGCATAAAAAACAGCATCGCCTAAGACTAAACGTCCTTCAGCATCTGTATTTAATACTTCTACAGATTCTCCGCTTAAAGCTGTATAAACATCATCCGGTTTCATAGCTTCCTCATTTATCATATTTTCTGCAGCTGCAATCACACCAACAATGTTTATTGGCAATGCCAATTGACGAGCCGCTTCAATCATTCCTATTACATTAGATGAACCACACATATCAAATTTCATTGTTTGCATGCCTGTTTTTGATTTAATAGAATAACCACCTGAATCATAGGTAATACCTTTTCCTACAAGCGCAATTGGATTGTCACCTGGACGCCCCCCGTTATAAGTAAGTGTGATAATACGTGGTCCTTGTTTAGAAGCTTTTCCGACTGCATGAACCAGTCCAAACCCTTCACTTTGTAATGTCACACTGTCTTTAACATCTACAATAACTTCAGTTTCGCTAAAATGCTGTTGTATCAAATCTGCATAATATGCAGGCGTTAAAATATTAGGAGGTATATTACTATAATCACGCGCTAAGTTAATTGCAGTTGCGATTGCATGCCCTTGTTCAACTGATTCGCTTATGCTTTGATCTTTTGTATGTATAGCTAATTTAAGTTGATAAGGTGCTGATTTATTTGTTTTATAACCGTCAAATGTGTAGATAGATTGTTCACTTTGTTGACCTAGAATTTCAGCAATGGTCTGATTTGTATGTTGATGAGATTTAAATGAATCAAATACTAATGTAGCCTGATCAACCCGGCTTTGTTTTAAAGCTTGAAATACATTCCCAAATATTTTCAAATAATCACTATACTCGAGCGTTTTGACATTTCCTAATCCAACTGAGATAAGTTTATGTGTTTTCTCGCCTATTTTAAAAAATGTACTAGAAATCTTTCCTATATTCGTACTTAAAATATGATGTTGTTTTAGTGGTGATAATAAATCACTTAATTCATCATCTCCAACTTTAATTGACTCTAATTGATTCAAATGTTCAGGCACGCCAACAATAAGCGTATCATTCTCAAAATTTGTAGTTGTATTAATTACTGCATCCATTCATAATCCTCCATTTCCATTCATTCATAGCATCTCACAATTTTACGCTTTAATCTACAAATTAAGTAGAACAAAGACACGGACGAGGTGCAATAAAATTCTGATTTTCGGCCCAGAAATTATCACTTGGTGTGAACCAGATGGTTGAATCGAACAACAAATGTAAAGCTACTGTCGAAACAACGTTTCGCCGCCAATATTATATTTAAGGCTGAGACATTTATTTATGCCCCAGCCTTATCATGTATATCATCATAAATGTATAGCTAACACTTATGATTTAATTATTAAAATTTACCTTTTTTAAATGCTAAGCCAATGCCACCAAGTTTGAATACTGCACGAGTATCAATGACTTTTTTCATAAATGCAGCTTTTTTACCTTGGATGTCTTTGCCATAAACGACACCAACACCATCATTAGCACCTAGAGAACATACTGTACCACGGTCAACGTATTCAAATTCTTGTGTTGGTTGACCTTCTAAAATATTTTTAATGTTTTTAGCAGTATGTTCGCCTTCTTGCATTGCAATTTGTGCAGTTGTTGGTAATGGACGCTCTTCTCCAGAAGGAATAAATGCTGAACAGTCACCAATTACAAAAATATCATTGTAACCTTCGATAGTTAAATCTTGGTTAGTAACAATACGGCCACGTTTAACACCTTCAAATGATTCTTCCATTAATTTACTACCACGAACACCAGCAGCCCATACAACTGTATTCGCTTCTAATTGTTGTTCTTCGTCATTAACTTTTACTACAAAACCTTTTTTATTAGCAGCAACGATTGGCGTTGCAATTTTGAATTCAACACCTTTGCTTTCTAAATAACTTACAGCATGGTTTACTAATTCGTCAGAGAATTGTGGTAACATTTTTGGCGCTGCTTCTACACAAGTAATTTTAACTTTTGTTTGGTCAACACCATATTTATTACATAGTTCAGGGATACGATCAGTCAATTCACCTAAGAATTCAACACCTGTAAATCCTGCGCCACCAACGATAATAGCTAAATCTTTGTCATCTTTTTCTTTCGAAGCCGCATAGTTAGCAAATTTATCTTCGATGTGACGTGCTAATTTACGAGCAGTTAATACATTTTCAATTTGGAAAGCATAGTCTTTCATGCCTTTAATACCAAATGTTTCGCTTTCGAAACCTAAAGCAACAACTAGGATATCAAAATCAAAGATACCTGCATCAGTTTCTACTTTCTTAGCATTACGGTCGATTTTTGTAACTTCTGCTTTAACAAAGTTTACTTTGTTTTTATTAATTA
The DNA here is from genome assembly GCF_017891975.1 of Staphylococcus sp. GDY8P131P. Taxonomy (NCBI): domain Bacteria; kingdom Bacillati; phylum Bacillota; class Bacilli; order Caryophanales; family Staphylococcaceae; genus Staphylococcus; species Staphylococcus sp. GDY8P131P. Next base: position 61,228 of record NZ_JAESKF010000010.1, on the reverse strand, counting down.
CACTTTCAACTGGATATAATGCATCTTCATAACTAAGTGTTCCTGCTGAAGCTTCATGTAACCAAGTAGCTTCATAGTGATAATCATTTTTATTAATTAATGTAATCTCAGCTTCATCAGCTGAAAGTTGCTTCTGTAATTTTGTAATAGTTTGTAAACCAGCGTAACCAGCGCCTAAAACTAATACTTTTTTACGATCTTGAGCCATTTCATTCACCTAAACTTTCATCATTTTTTTGTTGCGACAGTCTTTTTTTATACGTTAAACAATTTTTAGAATTTCACAAAAAAGACATTTTTCATCCAACACTAATTTTATAGTTTTTACAGTTTATTTTCAAGCCGTAATACCCATATTGTTTATTATTTCACATAAACATATAAAAGGCTATAGTTCTCTCTATATTTGGTCGAACTATAGCCTTTGAATGCTTGGTTTTATATTATTAACAATCTTCTGGCGCTCCGGCAACTTTAGCAGTTCTAAATGAGCTACCACAACCACAAGATGCAATAGCATTTGGATTATCAATTTGGAAGCCACCGCCCATAAGCGATTGTTTAAAATCAACTTTGGTACCTTCTAATACAGGTTTATCATATTTATCAATCAGTACTTTTAAACCATGAAATTCAAATACTTCGTCATTTTCACTTGGTTCAGCTTCTGCTGACATACCGTATGTTAATCCTGTGCAGCCACCACCGTTTACTTTAAGCTTTAAATATCCATCTGGCATATCATTTTGTTGCATCATATCTTTAACTTCATATGCTGCAGCTTCTGTTAATTCAATTACTGCCATTTAAATTACCTCCTTAGAAAATCCATGTTTCTTCTATATGTGCATAAATGTTTTGTAATAAGTCGTCTGGTGATTCTCCTTCAACGATATCACCGTTTACTAATGCATACAAGCCACTTGAGCAAATACCACAGTTTTGTAAACAACCATATTCTAAAACATCAACTCCTGGATCATTTTCAAGTTGATTATATACATAATCTCCGCCTTTCGCTAAATTCGAAATGCAGAACTCAACTATTGGATTCATATTACACCCTCTCATTAATTGTCAGTTTAATAATTATAACAAAAACAATCCCTAACTGACTACATACTAGCTTATATAATTCAATTTTTTAAAATCGTATTTTTTTAAATTACGTTGCTTATTTTATCATTGCATTGATGTTAACTTTTCCACACTAAACCGCATTTACTAACACGTAAAATTTTAAATTTATGATTGTATTTTTTATGTGCTTAAAATTTTTTTGTCAAAATTAAATTAAAGCGATATATATTTTCGTATAAAACGCCATTCACAGCATTTATATATATTGTTATCATCGTTTTGTATTCAAAATTATTATATTTTACAAATTATGACGCATCGTCTTTATTTGTAGAAGTATACAAAAAAGCATATAATAATTTTAAGTAAGCTTATTTTAAAATTTAGTGTTTCGTTCAATGAAAAAACGAATATGATTTAACCACATTATATTTATTAACTTACATTGACAAAATAAGATAATAACATTGATGGTTCATTACGAAACCATCATGCTATTATTAAATTGATCAATACTATTTTTACTAGAGGGGTATCATAAATGAAAAACTTAGTACTATTAGGTGGCGGATATGGTAATATGCGTATTATGTCTCATATTTTACCATCTGCACTTCCTGAAAATTATTCTATTACATTGATTGATCGTATGCCTTATCATGGTCTGAAACCAGAATTCTATGAATTAGCTGCTGGCACAAAATCAGACAAAGATATTCGTATGAATTTCCCAGATTCAGAGCGTATTAACACCGTATATGGAGAAATTAATGATATTAATTTAGAGGACCAAATAGTTTCTGTTGGAAATACGAAAGTGGATTATGATGAATTAGTTATAGGACTAGGATGTGAGGACAAATATCACAACGTTCCAGGCGCTTCGGAATATACACATAGTATTCAAACATTATCTAGTTCACGCGAAACATTTCACCATATTAGCGAATTACCTAACGGGGCTAAGGTAGGCATTGTAGGCGCTGGTTTAAGCGGCATTGAACTAGCAAGTGAATTACGCGAAAGTCGTGAAGACTTACAAATCTTCCTATATGATCGTGGAGAGCGTATCTTACGTCGTTTCCCTGAAAAGTTAAGTCGTTATATAGAAAATTGGTTTAAAAAAAATGACGTAACTGTAGTACCAAATTCTGATATTAATCGTGTAGAACCTGGTAAGATTTTTAATAATGATGTGCCAGAAGAATTAGATTTAATTGTATGGACAGCAGGTATCCAACCCGTTGAAATTGTTAGAAATCTACCAATCGATATTAGTAAAGATGGGCGCGTTATATTAAATCAATATCACCAAGTGCCTACTTATAAAAACGTATATGTTGTTGGTGACTGTGCAGATTTACCTCATGCACCTAGTGCACAACTTGCAGAAGTTCAAGGTGATCAAATTGCTGATGTGATGAAGTTACAATGGCAAGGTAAACCACTTCCCGAAAAAATGCCTGAACTTAAAGTTCAAGGGTTCTTAGGTTCTTTAGGCGACAAAAAAGGATTTGCATATATTATGGACCGAACTGTTACTGGTCGGTTAGCCTCAATCTTAAAATCAGGCGTATTATGGTTATATAAATACCATAATGGCTAAACTTGTATAATATTAAAATAAAGACACGACCTGACTTTTCTTTAATACATTAACTCGAAAAGTACACGGCCGTGTCTTTATTAAATAATTAATGACGCTCCATAAATTGAGTGATATCTCTTAGTTGAACATATCCATCTGAAACATACTCATCATTCATAGTGACAAGCGGATAGAATAATTCATCTTCTTGAATACGTTCAATATATTGCTGATCATGGTCAGTTAAATTTTCTGTATCTTTTTCAATATCAATATACGTAAATTCAAATTGTGTATCTGGATATTTTCTTTTTAATAACGGTTGCAACCAATCATACGTATTTCGAGCTGTCGGTGCATTGACACAACTCGCACACACAATATCTGCGCCATAAACGACTACACTTACTTTATTCATATTAACTTATCCCCTTTTGTCTTGATTGATAGATTTTTTCTTATATATCTATTATAATAAAAAGATAGATAGAAAATGAAATAATATACTTGAAAGGAGGCATTTCCATGCCAACTGAAAACGTAACAATGTTTGATCAAGTAGCAGAAGTTATTGAAAAATTACGTCCCTTCTTACTACGTGATGGTGGCGACTGTTCACTTGTAGATGTAGAAGACGGAATCGTTAAACTTCAATTACACGGTGCATGCGGTACATGCCCAAGTTCAACAATCACATTAAAAGCAGGCATCGAGCGTGCTTTGCATGAAGAAGTACCTGGAGTAGTCGAAGTAGAACAAGTATTCTAGTTTATTAACTCATTTATAAATAAAAACAACACAAGATTTAAATGCTTTAGAATCCTTCACTTAGAGAGACAACAAGCCCATTTTCTAAAAACATCATAATCCTACTTAGGCATTGGCGAATTGGACCCGAAAATAAGCTTATAGCAAGCATTTTCGGGTCCGATTCATGTTACATTTATATCATGATTTTTAAAATATGTTTCAAATTATAAATAAAGGTATACTATTACCTGTTAGTCAGCGATGCATATGTTGCGCAATATGCTCACTAATATAAGCCCAACCCTTCCATCCTATATGTACCGCATCACTAATCACGTACGGTTCATAATCTTTATCTGTCATATCATAAATTCGCCCACCACGACTAATAACAGTGTGATTAATTTTATCATACACTTTTTGACGTTTTTCTTTATGAACGCCAATATGATCATACCATTTGCCATTTGAAGGGATACTAATATATTCAACATCAGCGCCAGCTTCACGCATTGTGTCTACTAGTAACTCTAAATCTTTGAATTCTGGCGAATGCGCATTAAATTCGTAATCTCTATTAATTTTGCGTTTATGCGCTTTTATTAAGTCCCAATACTCATCTCTAATCTTAAATGCATTTGATTGTGAGTGTTTTGCACCATGAATTTCAGCTTGCTTACGAATAGCTTGCCAGGATGCCTCTTGAGCTGTAATAGGCTCGGTATCTGTTAATTCTGTTTTTGAAAGTGGCACGCGTGATTTGATCGCTTCAATTTTGTCGAATTGAGTGGTATTAAATGATGATAAATAGTGGTCTGTCTCACTTACATTGTCTTTAGACATTTTTTCTAAATAATTTCTATTATATACATTTTTAAAACTCAATAATCTCTTCGCGTAACGTTGTTTAAGTTCCGGGCTTAAATTTTTTTGGTTAAATAAATGATTTAATTGCGTTTTTGAAATGCGCGCATCAAAATTCTTATTCGTCAACCCGTGATTCGTAAACCATTGGGGCGAAATAATAAAAGCCATTTTCTTTCCTTTTAAATTGTCATACTGTGCTGCTAATTCTATTGCATTAATCAAGTCAGTAGATCCGCCCGTTCCAATTAAAAATGGTTGTTGTGAATATACCGTTTGATCACGTAATAAGATGGCTGGGTTAAATGGATCATCTTTTTCTAGTTCGCTCGATCCATATATAGGATAAAATGCATTTGAACGAAACATTTTGTCTTGGATTAAAGTACCTTTTAATACTTGGTCAGATAATGCAATGCGTTGTTTTTCCAATGTTTTTGTAGTAATTAATCCGCTAAACCAACTTGATGGTAATATTAAGAAAATTCCAAATAAACAAAGGCTAATAATAATTGGGGTAAAAGGTTTTATTTTCATCGTAATTCTTCTAGTACCGCTACTATCTTATTAGGCGTTGCCCATTCGTCCCTATCAAAGTCCATGATAGAAACTTCAATCTCTAATTGGTTTTGAATTTCTAATAAAAGCCCAACTGTTTGAAATGAATCAATAATGCCTTCTTCAAATAATGCGATATCTGGATTTTCTTTCACGATGTTATTTTCAGTTACTTCAGCTAATAACGCTAATACTTGTTCTCTAAATTCCATTATAATTCCTCCTAATTTTAAAACAGTTTCCCAGAAAAGATAAGAAAACCAAATGTTATAAAATGAAATGTCACAATAATACTTAAAGCAGTGGTATATTTATTTTGCCAACGTGGCGGGTGTTTTTTTCGCCACTTTTCGTAATAACCATAACCTATAAATAGTGCCGCATGATATAAACCATATAATATATAATATATTTCAATACCATGCCAAATACCCATAATTAAAAAGTTTAAGAAAAAAGCAACATTCGACATTGCAAATTGATTTTTTAATAACTTTTTCTTTGACATAAAAAATAGTGAACGCATGTAAATACAATCTCTAAACCAAAAAGACAATGACATGTGCCATCTGTTCCAGAAGTCTTTAATATTTTTAGCTTTAAATGGTTGTTTGAAGTTTGGTGGTGTTTGAATGCCATATATGTAACTAAATGCGATAGCAAATAATGAATAACCAGCAAAATCAAAGAATAAATATAAACTATAAGCATACATGTACAACCACTTTGTTATCATACCTGTAAAATCTAGCATCATTGGATTAATAGCAAATGTTTGTATTAAATATGCAATAATATATTTATATAAAAAACCTAACATGATGAAATGGATTGCTTTAGCAAATAAACTACTATAGTCATTGCCATTTAAAACTTTATTTTCATCTTTAACAAATCGCTTGTAACGATCAATCGGCCCTGAAGAAATCGTTGGAAAGAAAGATATAAATTGTATGACTTTCCAAAAACGTACTTCTTTGATTGAACCATCTCTAATTTCCATTAATAACTGAACACTTTTAAACGTCACATATGAAATTCCTAAAAACCCTATAAACTCAACTACTTTGTTTTCATGAAGTTTTAATTGTACTGCTCCAAACCATGAACTCTGCATGACTTTCACTATTACAAGGGGCAAGATAGAAAGCGTAATGACTGTAATAAATATTGTTATTTTATTGTTTTTGGCGCGAGCGTACCAATAATACATAATAATGACTACTTGCCATATAATATAAAGTAAAAAATTGATTAGTTGCACGCTTAAATACGTTTGTCCAAAAAGATTATGTTTATCAGAAGAGAATATTAACATAATCATGATGGCTGTACTTAAACCATTATAAATTCTGCTACGTTTCCCCAAAAACCCTAATATGATAACTGGTATTAATAATAAAAATGCTATAAAAAAGAATGTAAAGTCACCGTATGGAATCATTTCAATAAATCCTCAGCAATCTTCTTACGATCTAACTTTCCGTTCATTGTAAGTGGTAATTTATCTGTATAAGTTATCTTTTTAGGAATCATGTACTCAGGAATTAAACGTTTTAATTCCTTTTTTATTTGGTGCGTTATAGTTTGGTTATCCATATGGTCTTCAACATGATTAAGAACAACTACAGCATTTAAATTGATCACTTTCCCGTCTCGGTACATTGGCACAACAATGGCTTCTCTAACATAATCTACTTCACGTAACTGACACTCTATTTCTTCAAGTTCCATTCGATAACCATTTAATTTAATTTGATAATCGATCCGACCATTTATAAACCATTGGTTGTCTTTTAATTGTGCTTTATCGCCTGTATAGTAAGCTTTCTGTCCATCTTGCATTTTAAACACTTTCTCTGAACGCGTCTTATCTTTAACATACCCTTCACTCACACATTTTCCTAAAATTACAAGTTCGCCCTCCTCCGTTAAAGTTAAACTTGTTCCTGATTGTGGTATGCCTACTGGTAAAGGGTTATATTTTTTAATAATGTCTTCAGTAATCAAAACACTTGTTACTGCTACAGTAGCTTCTGTCGGTCCGTAAGTGTTATAAATAAACGCAGAAGGAAAACGTTGTTGTAATAATTGAGCAGTTCTATGAGCGAGCATCTCACCACAAAAGAAAAACTCTTTCAAACTACTATAATGCGCTTCTGTTAAATGGGGTAACATCAAACACATTTCCATAAAAGAAGGAGTGGATACCCATACATTGATCTGCGTTTCTTCTAACATTTGATTTAATAACTTAGGTTTATTGATCATTGTTTTATCTACTAAGTTCAACGTCCCTGCTGTTGCTAAACAAGGATAAATAGACATAACAGATAGATCAAATGAAAATGGCGCTTGGTTTAACCACTGTTGGTTTAATCCTAATTGATTTAGTTGTATCATCCAATTTGTAAAGAGGTTCAAACTTTCATAACTAATTTGTACGCCTTTAGGTTCACCAGTAGAACCTGATGTAAAAATAGTATAGGCTATAGCTGAATCATTTATACTATTTTCTATGGGACTATCTCCATCTACGTTTAATAATGCTGTTGTTGTAATAATAGATGGTCCCTCTATGTGTAACTGCGCATCAGTCGTATTTAATAAATATTGGGGCGCTATTTTATTTATGATAGATACAACGCGCTCTTGAGGAATAGAGGTATCAATCGGTACATAACCACAACCTGCCTTAATACTTCCTATCATTCCTACTATCATATACGGGGACATGTGCCCATATAAAATCAATGGGCTTTTAGTATCTTTTAATATAACAGCAAGGTGGTCCGCATACTGGTTTAATGCTTCATATGTCAAACTTTCATCGTTGTGCTTAACTGCAACTTGGTCTGGAAAATTTTTTCCATTCTCTATAATTGTCTGAATGATGTCTTTCATGCTAATCTCCTTCATTAAAATTCATTATATATAAAGTTATTATGTGTATCGCCAGTACCATAAATTAAGTATAAGGCTATTAAAATAACCAAGTACATGATAGTTAATAACCATGGTTTGAATGTTTGAAAAGAAGGTTGTTTATTGATTTCCTTTTGCATATTTCACCTCTTATTTTTATCCATTTATAGTTAAATATGTTTATTAAATCAACTTTTAAATTTTGTACGTTAAACTTTATAAAAATATTCAACTTTTTCATCAATTAATTATACAATTTTTTCTACGTTAATACAATTAAATATTTATGCATCTATATAACAAAATTGTTAGATGTCCTATAAATAAAAGAGTCATAATTATTATTTTCCAAAATACTTTGCACTTTAATTTATATTACAAATATATTATGTTTTAAGTCGTGTAAAGAAAATATAAAAAAGCAGTTATCGAATAATTCGATAACTGCTTTTTTAATTAATTTATGGTTACTGGTGTTTTAGGCTGTTTCTCATTTAATACTAACTGAATATTATCTACACAAAGTTGTACCATACGATCTCTTGTAATCACTGATGCACTCCCTATATGAGGGAGTATAGTTGCATTTTTCATTGATAATAAGGGATGCGTCGTATCAATAGGTTCTTCTCTCAAAACATCTAAACCACATGCTTTTATTTCTTCATTTTGTAATGCTGATACTAACGCTTCTTCATCAACTATTGCACCTCTACCAATATTAATAAAAACGGCGTCATTTTTCATCATTTTAAATGCTTTTTCATCAAATTTGTCTCGTGTTTCTGCTGTAAGCGGCGCGGTACAAACGATAAAGTCACTCTCTTTTAATAAGGTTTCAAATGGAACGTATAAGGCACCAAGTGCTTCTTCATCATCTGGGCGTCTTGTTCTATTATGATACATAATATTAGTGTTAAAACCTTTTAATCGTCTCGCAAATGCTTTACCAATATCCCCCATACCATAAATACCGACGTTCGCATGGAATAAATCCTTGCCCGCAAATAAATACGGACCCCAACTTTGCCATTCACCATTTTGAACGTACGATTCCGCTTCAACTACACGTCTTGCTACTGCAAGCATTAAAGTGAATCCTAATTCTGCTGTTGTTTCTGTCAAAACGCCTGGTGTATTAGTAACCACAATATCTTTGCTTTGCATTAGTTGCACATCAATATTGTCATAGCCAACTGCCATATTTGCTATGACTTTAAGATTAGGTGCAGCTTCAATAACTTCTTCATCCATTTTTTCACTCAATGTGACAAAGCATGCTGTTGCATCTTTTAAAGCAGTTAAAAATTTATCCCGCGGCATAGGCTTATATGATGCATCCCACACTTCTACTTCACCTATAGTTTCTAATTGCTTAATGAATTTTTCTGGAATCTTTCTACTCACTACAATTTTTTGCATTCAATCACTCCTATATTTCGAGTTCTTTGATTACCTCATTTAAATCTTTAAAACTGTATGTCGGTGGAACGTCTTTAAGTTTTACTTCATCTAACGAAGAAACGCCAGTTTGGACATGAATTGTATCCATATTAACGTTGATGCCAGAAAGTATATCAGTATCATATAAATCGCCCACCATTGCCACTTCAGAACAATCTAAACCTAAAATCTCCATCGCCTTATTCATAATAATAGGTTCTGGTTTACCAATAAATGTAGGTTGAACGCCTGTCGATGTGGATACAACGCTTGTAATAGCGCCATTTCCCGGTAAAAATCCACGTTCTTTCGGTATAGAAACATCTTTATTAGTTGATATAAATGTCGCCCCATTACGCACGCCTAATGTAGCAGTTGCCAATTTCTCATAAGTTACAGCTTCGTCTAAGCCAATAACTACGTAATCTACGAACTCATCATTTTTAATGACTAAACCATGATTCGTTAACGCTTGTTCTAAACCAGAGCCACCCAACATATAAATTGAAGCTCCTGGGTGTGCTTCAGCAATATATTCTGCGGTAGCTATCGCTGAAGTTACTACTTCATCTGGCTTAGCTGTCACGCCCATTGCTTTTAATTTTTCTACTACTTCGGCAGGTTCTTTTGTTGAATTATTCGTTACAAATAAATGTGGAATCTCATGTTTATTTAAATACTCAATAAACTGTGTTGCACCATCAATTTGTTCGTTACCTTTGTACATCGTACCATCTAAATCGATAAGGTACGCTTTATAATGTTTCATCAAAGCTTATTTCTCTCCTTTTTGGCCAAATGCTGTAATCGGGACATTTTCATTTTTTAAAAACTGGATAACTTCATCAATAAATTGTTGATAATAATCAAGCGTTCTATCAAAAAGTGGTACTAACTGTGTCGTTTCAAGTTCATCATAATAATGTACGAATTGTTTTCTTTCATCAACGGTTTGATTGATATTACTTTGTGTATCTTTAGAAATAACATTTTCTAATTCTAAAATATCTATAACATCTTTGTAATTTCCTGGATCTCTTAAAATAAAACCATCTATAATCATATTACCAATATCTACAGATGATTCTATCAACATTTGTGAAATTCTTTCGAATGCGTAATGGTTATCTTTATGGTTAGGATAATCATTAACTAATTCTTGTAAGTAATTTAACTTTTTATCTAACTTATCTTTATTAACAAAATACATCTACGTCACTCCTATCATTCTCATCATACCATACCTTTGCAGTCAAATTCATTTATGGTTATACTGTAAATCAAGACTTTTTGATATAGAATTGTCCTTAATAATTAAATAATCTCATAGCTCAATTGTGAAAGGATGTTTATATGATAGATATGTATCTTTATGATGATAATGAATCATCACAGGTGCAATTTGTAGGATTTGTTGGAGAATTTAGCCGTTATGATTTAATGCTTGTACAAACCGATCGCCATTTTGGTAAAACAATCGTTTTAAATATGCAGACAAATAAATTCGGCATTATTGGTACAGATGATTTAGAAGAGGAAGGTTATATTGCACATATCTTAGGGGTGACAGAAGATGAAGGCAATGAAATCACAGAATATCTTAACCAAGTTATACAATAATTAAAATAAAAATTAAACGCGTTATATGTTAAATACCAAATAAACCAAAACTATCAGATTAAAAACACAAAAAGACTACAACCCAATAAAAATGGTTGTAGTCTTTTTGTGTTTTTGGTTTATCGTCCGTATTTTAAAATTCAATCATACACAGCTTTATGGGTCTAGTATACTATGATCTATTTATTTTTATAGTTACTGAATTAATCTATGATGCTAACTTAGCTATGTTGAGATTGTCATATACTTGAATATAACATCCTATTATTTTTCTGTATCTTGAATCGTCGGCTGGATTTTTACATCTTGTAATTTATTTTTTTCAAATGTTAATTTAACGTCATCATCATCTTCAATTTGAGATGGCACTTCATCCTCTGGAATTTTTTTCAAAATAAAATATGGACAACCAAAATTGCAATATTCTAATAAATAATCTTGAATCGTTGAGAATCGTTTACTCAATTCTGCCTTTTTATTTGAATCTTTATAGAAGCCTTTTAATCTTAATTGGTCATATCCAAAATCTCCGACGATATAATCATATTTATCTAAAATATCTGCGTACCGTTGCGCAAATAATTCTTCATCAAAACATTCTCGGTATTCTTCTATAATTTCAAAATAGAAACTATTCACTTTTATCATTATATTCACCCTAATTGTTATTTTTAATAAAACCATACTAAACTTACATACGAGAAGTCAGTAAAATAACTTTTCTATTGCTAATAAAGACTTAGTCCATCATTTAATTAACGGGCATCGCTAATTTCCAAAATGAACTAAGTCTTTGTATTTAATATCTATATTTAAATATTAGAATCTACACCAAGTTTTTCTTCACCTAAACGATGTCTTTCTTTTGCAGCTTCGTTAACTTGTTCATCTGCATGATAAGAACTTCTCACAAGTGGTCCTGCTTGGCAATGTTTGAATCCTTTATCCATGGCTACTTTTCTTAATTTACCAAATTCTAAAGGTGTATAATATTTTTCAACTTTTAAATGTTTACGTGAAGGTTGCAAATATTGACCAATGGTTAAGATATCAACATCATTTGCACGTAAATCATCCATTGTTTCATAAATTTCTTCGTGAGTTTCACCTAAGCCCACCATTAAACTAGATTTTGTTGGTATATCAGGTTGTAATGCTTTAGAACGTCTTAAAAATTCTAAAGTACGGTCATAAGTCGCTCTAGCACGAACTCTAGGTGTTAAACGACGAACTGTTTCAATATTATGGTTTAAAATATCTGGCTTTGAAGCCATTAAGGTTTCTAATGCTTCGTAATCGCCACCCATATCAGACGGTAATATTTCTATCGACGTATAAGGGTTACGCTCGCGCACTTTACGAACTGTTTCAGCATAAACATTGGAACCGGCATCTCTTAAATCATCTCGCGCAACTGCTGTAATTACAACATGCTTTAAATTCATTAATTCAACAGATTCTGCCACGCGTTCTGGCTCATCTAAATCTAACTCATTTGGTAATCCTGTTTTAACGGCACAAAAACGACATGCACGTGTACAAACTGCGCCTAAAATCATAAATGTAGCAGTTCGACGTTCACCCCAACATTCGTGTATATTAGGACATTTTGCTTCTTCACACACTGTATTTAAATTCTTTTCTCTCATCATTTTCTTGAGACCAGTGTAGTTTTCGTTAGTATTCAGTTTTATTTTTAACCAATCGGGTTTACGTAAAATTTCTTCATTTTTAGTAGCCATAACCGCACAATTCCTCCTGATTTGAAATCTGTAATCATTATAACGAAAATCGGATTAAATTAAAACGTAAAATGTAATATTTTAATAACCAAGTAATTTTTCTTTGTAAATATCTCTTAAAAACTCTGGCATTAAATAATCGATAGATTGTTCTTTTAAAGTCGGAAAATAACGACCGAATGTATACATATCCACTGTGCCAAGCACATAAGTTTTGTCGTCTTCAATTTCTTCACCGTTAATAAAGTATCTTGATTCAGATTCAATCAGCCCTAAATTATATAGAACGTAACCACCAAATATATCTCCTCTGAAGCCTAGGCCTTGCGCGTGTTCATGAAGGTACTCTTGCTTTTGACTTTTAATAATAACATTTTTTAATTCTAAACCATTTAATCGAATACGTACTGCATTGATAGGGTGAGGTAACATTTGATGAATATCAAATTCCGTGACTTGGTTGGCTGAAATACCTTTTACAATTAAACCCGCATTGATGATTGTGCAGTCTGCATTTGTAAATTCAAATACACTTTCAGCTAACATATAAGACGTTTGGGTTATGACATCTGTTCTTCTTGGTAAGTTAATCGGATGATCAATGACCGCGTCGCTTAATAAAGCTTTACCTTCTGCTTCGAAGTGTGTCACTACTTCTGGTAATGTTTCTACTGGATAAATCACTGCATGTTTATCTACAACTGTATCGTGTTCAATTTCTAATGTTACTTCACCTATAAAACGGCCATATTTACCTGCAGCTGCCATTAAAACACCATTATTGATTTCACCTTTTTCAAAATAATGATGCGTATGACTACCTAATATTAAATCAATTTCTGGAATTTCTTGGCATAATTTCTCATCAAAGAACACACCTACGTGACTCATAATGATTAATAAGTCATAAGCATCTTCATTAGCGCTAATTTCATCTTTAATTGCTTCTAATGGATCAGTAACGACCCAGTCTAGTGCTCTATAGAATGGTGTGAATGGTGCTGTTGCTGCAACAAATAATATACGCACACCGTTTATTTCTTTAATTATAGATGAGGTGATATTACGCGGTAATTGGCCTTGCTCATCAAAAACATTCGCACACGTCACATCAAATTTTGCATTGTCATAAAGTGTATTTAAAGCTTCATGCGAAATAGTCATACCTTCATTATTCCCAATTGTCGCTATATCACAATGTGCTTTATTTAAAAGTTCAACATTCTTTATGCCCATCGTAGCTTCTGTAACAGGGGCTGATAAATCAACATGGTCTCCAATATCTAAATAGAGCGAGGGATGATCTAATTTGGGTCTCTCTTGAGCTAAATATTCGGAAATACGTTCGTACTCATGCAAATGACTGTGAATATCATTTGTATGGTAAATAGTTAATTTCACCATGGGTCCCTCCTCTTAGTTTATAAAAATGATTTTATGATTAAATATAGTCCCATTATTAGCATAACTGTTCTTAGTAACATAACGACAGTATTTGATTTTATAGATTGATTCACTTTCACGCCTATTTTAGCGCCGATATAACTAGAGATAATTAAGACAATCGAATAAACCCAAGCTACGTGTCCTTGTGCAATGTGCCCAACAGAGCTCATCACACTTGAAAAGAAAATCATCATCATACTTGTACCGACCGCCACATGGGGAGGAAATCTGAAAACGATAAGCATTAATGGCGTCATTAACGCCCCCCCTCCGATACCAAATAAACCAGTCAGTATACCGATAAATAGTGTTGCTATAAATGCTAAAACTGGCGGTACGCTATAATGATATGTTCGACCATAACCGTCAACATATGTACGTTCATATTTAGGTTTATTAAACATCTTCATTGGTTCTATATTATTTCTAATCATGAGTAAAACAGCTACAAATATCAAGAAGACACCAAAGTATAAATTAAAGGAATCTAATGTTAAAAAACGGCTTAGTATAGAACCAATTAATGAGCCTGGTAATAAGCCGAATAAAAAGATTGAGCCATTTTTAACGTCTACTTGTTTTGTTTTCAAATAGCCTAATGTTGATGATAATCCTGTAATAATCAAAATCAATGAAGATGTACCAATTGCAATTTGAGGTGTGATACCTTGTAATAGATCATTTTCTACACCTAAATAAACTAATGTAGGGACGATAATGATGCCCCCGCCAATACCAACAAGAGATCCTAGGATGGCTGATAAACCACCAATTAAAATCAATATGATTATTGTTAACATGTTTTATCGCTCCTAAAATAATTTTAATTGTTGTGGTGCTAAGCCTTCATAATCAATACCTAATAACTTTTGGTATGTTTTTGCATTTTGAGCAGCATGACCACCAGAATTATTATTAAACACTACGTAAATATTTTTAGCTTTTTGTTCTAATAGTTTAACTTTTTGCGCTAAATCTGTAAGTTCTTGCTTGTTGTAATCATATAGATATCTTACATCTCTCCACGCTTCATCTGTCATATCTTTTTTAGTCCAACCATATATATTCCGACCGTGATAACGAACGAATGCTGTTTCATTCGTAATGCGATTAATTAGTGGTATGGAACCTTGACCAGCTTGTGGTTCATCGCATACTGCATGAATAATGTCATGGTCTGTTAAAAAACCTAAAGTTTCTTCTTTATATGTTTGATTAAACCAAGATTGATGCCTAAATTCCACACATACTGGAAAATCTTTCAACTGTTCTCGTACATAACGAATATATGTGATGTTTTGTGCAGTACAATCAAACCAAGGCGGAAATTGTACTAATACCATTGCTAATTTATGTTCTGATTTTAACGGTTCCAACATCGCTTTAAACTGATTAAACAGTGTCTGTCTCGTTTCAGCAAAATCATGATAATCTGCATGTAATGTTAACGCTTGATGAATTTTAACAATGAATTCAAATCTTTCTGGTGTTTCTCTTATCCATTTTCTAATATTTCTTTCAGGTTGTATAGCATAATAAGACGCATCTAATTCCACGATAGGAAAATGGCTCGCATATGTAATCAATTTATCTGATTTACGTTGCAAATCTTCATATAAAGTATCATGGTCACCCCAACCCGTTAATCCAATATTTATCATAGTATCACCAGTTACATGATACCATAGATCTTTTAAGAGATTCACTAGATTAAATTTATTCCTCCAATGTTTCAATCAATTTCTAGCAAGCGTAATAAAATCTCAAAAAACATGATTATTTCAATATAAAAATAAAAACAGTTGCTATACTTTTTAGAAATAGCAACTGTGCATTCAATCATATTTAAACTAATTATTTATTGAGAATACTACGTGTTTCTTTAACAATATTGTCAATCAGCACAGACGCTGATACAAATTGTGACAACCTAGGACTTTGGCCGCTCCACAAATGTGTCCATTGTGCATTACCCTTTTGAGCTGCAGCTTTACGAATACCATTCGTCAATTGATTTTGAATAGGATAATCTGGGATGTCATCGTCATAATAATCCATTTTATGTATGAACTCATTATCTATACCTCTAGCCGGTTTGCCTGTAAAAACATTAGTAATCACGGTATCTGTTTCTTTACTATGTTGTATCGCATTTTTATATAATGTAGATGCGCCACTTTCCTCTGAAGTTAAAAAGGCCGTACCCATTTGTACAGCTTCAGCGCCTAAGACCATACTTGCAACTATGCCACGCCCATCCATAATTCCACCTGCAGCTATCACTGGAATACTTACATTATCGACAACCTGAGGTATAAGTGACATTGTGCCAATTAACGGCGTATGATCACCAGAAGTCACAGTGAATGACCCTCTATGGCCACCCGCTTCACTACCTTGTGCGATAACGGCATCCATACCAGCACTTTCATTAGCAATCGCTTCTTCAACAGACGTCGCAGTACCTACAAGCGTGATTTGACGCGCTTTCAACTTTTCAATGACGCTCTGCTTAGGTATGCCAAAAGTAAATGAAACCACTGGAATCCCTTTTTCAATTACAACATTAATCGCTTCATTAAATTGCTGCTCTTCACTAATATCAATGACTGGTTCTTCAAGGTTTAGTGCTCTTCTATAAGGTTTTAACCAAGCGTTCATACGTTCTACATTTTCTGGCACATATAATTGCTCACTGGGTACAAATAAATTGACAGCAAAGGGTAAATCCGTTAATTCTTGAACGTATGTTATTTCTGAATCTAATCTATTTGCAGTAAAATAACCTGCGCCAATCGTACCGAGGCCACCGCTATTGCTCACAGTTGCTACTAATTCTGGTGTCGTGCTCCCTGCCATCCCTGCTTGGATGATTGGCAACTTAATACCTAATACTTCTGTAACCTTTGAAGAAAAGTGCATATCAAACACCCCTTTATTTAAAATCAACATCTCAAATAGCACTTTAAGTTTATTAATTATTTCCTGTAATTTATGGTTTGTTATTGTACGCTTGCATCTGTGCTTCTAATTTTTCTTTTTCTTGTTCATCCATCTCATCTTCGATCTCCATACCGAGCATTTCTTCAATTAAATCTTCATGAGAGACGATAGCATCGGTGCCTCCAAATTCATCTAGTACAATGGCTAAATGTTTACGAGAAACAGTCATTTTCCTTAACACCCACTCTGCCCTATTATGTTCATTTACAAATAAAGGTTCAGAAGCGTATTGTAGAATATTATTAGACTGTGCTTTGCTCCATGCTAACAAATATTTCGAGTGAAAAATACCTATAATATGATCTATATCACCATCATAAACAGGATAACGTGTATATGGGTTAGTCAACACAGTATCATAAGCTTCTTCATACGAAATATCGGATGAAAATGCAGTCACATTGATACGCGGTGTTGTATCGATATTTGTTATTTTTAATTGTTCAAAATCCATGACACCTTGAATTCGGTTACGTTCCATTTCGTTAAAAGCACCTTCACTTCCCGCAATTGTAACCATCTGCCTTATTTCTTCTTTAGATAATCGTTGTTGATCTTCTTGCCCTTTTGAAAGCAGACTATTGATCATATCAGTTAACCAGTTTAATAATTTAGTAATTGGTTTAAATATTATGACAAAAAATGAGATTGGGGTATAAACCAGTCTAGACATACGATCTGGGTAAGTTGCAGCGATAGACTTAGGTATCACTTCTGAAATGATGATAATGGCAACAGTCGTAATTGCTGTAGCAACTCCGACATTCACACCTATATTCACGGCTAAAACAGTAACTAAAGTTGGCAGAATAATATTCGCAATGTTATTTCCTATTAATATAGTAGTGATAAATTCACTAGGTTTTGTAAGTAACTTTGATAATTTTGCAGATTTTTTATCTCCATTCTCTGCTTCAGTTTGTATTTTCATTCTATTCGCCGCAGTTAAAGCGGTTTCACTTCCCGAAAAGAAAAATGAAGCAAATAAAAGTATGATTATGGCTATAATCATATAAGCATAACTCCCTTTATATATTATGTAAAAATTTAAACGATATTTATTATTTCCCTTATTTTTTATGAAATAAACGCTATTTTAAAATTTTGAAAACGTTTTATATACTTATCAATATAAAAAAACACGAAGTGATGTACATTTGATTATACCGAAAAATACGGCACCAAAATGGCATCACTCGTGTTTTTAAATTTGATTATAGATTGCATTAGCAACTATTTAAAATTAGCCGATAGAACCTTCCATTTCGAATTTAATTAGACGGTTCATTTCTACTGCGTATTCCATTGGAAGCTCTTTTGTAAATGGTTCGATGAAGCCCATTACAATCATTTCAGTTGCTTCTTCTTCAGAAATACCGCGACTCATTAAATAGAATAATTGTTCTTCAGAAACTTTAGATACTTTAGCTTCGTGTTCTAATGAAATATTGTCATTAAATACTTCGTTATAAGGAATTGTATCTGAAGTAGATTCATTATCTAAGATTAAAGTATCGCATTCGATATTAGAACGCGCGCCTTTAGCTTTACGGCCAAAGTGAACAATACCACGATAAATAACTTTACCGCCATCTTTAGAAATTGATTTAGATACAATCGTTGATGATGTGTTAGGTGCTTTATGCATCATCTTCGCCCCAGCATCTTGTACTTGTCCTTTACCAGCAAATGCGATAGATAGTGTACTACCTTTAGCGCCTTCACCAATAAGCACACAGTTTGGATATTTCATTGTTAGTTTAGAGCCTAGGTTACCATCAACCCATTCCATATTACCGTTTTCATGAACTAATGTACGTTTTGTAACTAAGTTATATACGTTATTAGCCCAGTTTTGAATTGTAGTGTAACGGACATGCGCATCCTTGTGTACGATAATTTCAACTACAGCTGAGTGTAAAGAACTTGTTGTATATACTGGTGCTGTACAACCTTCAACATAGTTAACTGAAGCACCTTCATCAGCAATGATTAATGTACGTTCAAATTGCCCCATATTTTCAGAGTTGATACGGAAATAAGCTTGTAAAGGCGTATCTAATTTGATATTTTTTGGTATATAAATGAATGAACCACCAGACCAAACAGCTGAATTTAATGCTGCGAATTTGTTATCTGCAGCAGGTACAACTGTTGAGAAATACTGTCTAAATAGCTCTTCATTTTCTTTTAATGCACTGTCAGTATCTTTAAAGACGATACCTTTATCTTCAAGTTCTTTTTCCATGTTGTGATAAACAACTTCTGATTCATATTGAGCTGAAACACCAGCAAGGTATTTTTGTTCAGCTTCAGGGATACCTAATTTATCAAATGTACGTTTGATTTCTTCAGGAACTTCATCCCATGAACGCTCTGTTTGCTCAGAAGGCTTAACATAATAAGTGATATCATCAAAATTCAATTCAGATAAATCTCCACCCCATTGTGGCATTGGCATTTTATAGAATTGTTTTAATGCTTTCAATCTATAGTTAAGCATCCATTCTGGCTCTTCTTTCATATTTGAAATCTCACGGACGATATTTTCTGTTAAACCGCGTTCTGATCTAAAAATGGAAACATCTTCGTCATGGAAACCATATTGATAATTTCCCACATCAGGTGCTTTTTTAGCCATTTAAATCACTCCTTTTATATATTAAAACGACTCACGTTCAAGGCAAACTCGTTTATACTTTAATCATGTTCAATCATAATCTTGTTGTTATATCTAGTGTGAATGGAAATTTACACAATGTCAACGTATCAAGATCGATTAATCTTCTGTGTTGCCTTCTTTTTCAACTGTGCCTTTTTCTAAAGCTTTCCATGCCAAAGTAGCACACTTAATTCTAGCTGGGAATTGAGAAACGCCTTGCAACGCCTCAATATCTCCCATTTCTTCGCTAATTTCATAATCTTCGCCGAGCATCATTTTAGTGAATTCTTGACTCATTTGCATTGCTTCAGCCAAGGAATGCCCTTTAACAGCTTCTGTCATCATTGAAGCACTAGACATTGAAATTGAACAACCTTCACCATCAAATTTCGCATCTTTAATGAAGCCATCTTCTATATCAAACGTAAGATGGATACGATCCCCACAAGTCGGATTGTTCATATCAACTGTCATAGCACCACTATCTAAATTTCCTTTGTTTCTCGGATTTTTATAATGATCCATAATTACTGAACGATACAACTGATTTAAATTATTAAAATTCATATGAGAAAAACTCCTTCGTTTGCTTCAAGGACTCAACTAACTGATCAATATCTTCTTTAGTATTATAAATGTAGAAACTAGCACGTGCAGTTGATGATTGATTTAACCATCTCATCAGTGGTTGCGCACAATGATGGCCTGCTCTAACTGCTACACCTTCAGTATCTACTGCAGTTGCAACATCATGCGCATGAACATCAGTCATGTTGAAAGTAATAACACCTGCGCGTCTATCTTTAGGCGGGCCGTATATTTCAACACCCTCAATTTCAGACATTTTATCGTAAGCATACGCCGTCAATTCATGTTCATGTGCTTGTATCGCATCAAAGCCTAAATTTTGAATATAGCGAATCGCTTCTGCTAAGCCTATTGCTTGAGCAATTAACGGTGTACCTGCCTCAAACTTAGTTGGCAAATCTGCCCATGAAGCATCATATTTTTCAACGAAATCTATCATATCTCCGCCAAATTCTACTGGTTCCATCTCATTCAGCAGTGCGCGTTTGCCATACAATACGCCAATGCCGGTAGGCCCTAACATTTTATGGCCACTAAAACTATAAAAATCAACATCTAGCGATTGCATATCTAAATCTATGTGTGGCGCACCTTGCGCACCATCCACGCTAATGATTGCTCCGTGTTCATGCGCTATTTCAGCGATTGCCTTAATATCGTTAATTGTACCAAGCACATTTGACACATGCGTAATTGCTACTATTTTAGTATTATCATTGATTGTCGCTTTTACATCTTCAATTGCTAGTTCACCATCTTCAGTCAATGGAATGAATTTCAAAGATGCCTGCTTACGTTTAGCTAATTGTTGCCATGGAACAATATTAGCATGGTGTTCCATTTCAGTGACTACAATTTCATCACCTTCATTAATATTTGCATCTCCATAGCTACGTGCGATCATATTAATTGAGGCGGTTGTACCGCGTGTGAAAATGATTTCTTCAAAATATTTAGCATTGATGAAACGTCTCACTGTTTCACGTGCATTTTCATAACCATCTGTTGCTAGTGATCCAAGCGTATGCACACCACGGTGGACATTAGAGTTGTAACGTTTATAGTAATCATCTATAACGTCAATCACTTGAATTGGTGTTTGACTGGTTGCAGTTGTATCTAAATAAGCAAGGCGATTATTATTAACTTCTTGGTTAAGGATAGGGAAGTCTTTTATAATTTCGTTAACATTTAGTGATTCGGTCAAATTATTCACAGACCTTTCTTATTTAAAAATCAATAATGAAACCATAGCAAATACTAAGAAAATAACAGTACGTCTCAAATTAAGTCAGTACATGTAACACGTCATTTGTATTAATGACCGACCATGTTCTCTTAATGTGCGTTTGCTGTGGTTTCGATCCTATTTAACATTCATTATTTATTAACTTTTAATTCAATTACTTCACGCAATTTACGTTGAACATCTTCAATTGGTAATTCTCTTACAACAGGGTCTAAGAAACCATGGATAACTAAACGTTCGGCTTCTTGACGTGAAATACCACGACTCATTAGGTAGTATAGTTGCTCTGGATCCACACGGCCTACTGAGGCAGCATGACCTGCTTCCACATCATCTTCATCGATTAGTAGAATTGGGTTAGCATCTCCGCGGGCTTTTTCAGATAACATAAGCACACGTGATTCTTGGTTAGCCATTGATTTAGTACCACCATGTTTGATGTAACCAATACCGTTAAATACCGTTTGTGCACCTTCCAACATGACACCATGTTTTAAGATATAACCATTTGTTTCTTTGCCGTACTGAACAATTTTAGAAGTTAAGTTAATTTTTTGTGAGCCAGTACCAATAACTACTGATTTTAATTCACTTTCAGAACGGTCACCAATTAAATTAGTTGTATTATCAATAACTTGGCTACCTTCATTCATTAAACCTAACGCCCAATTAATTGTTGCATCTGCTTCAGTAACGCCACGACGGATGATATGGCCAGTAAAGCCTTTATCTAAATAATCCACTGAACCATATGTGATTTTTGAATTAGCGCCAGCAGTAACTTCTGAAACAATATTAAGTTGGTTACCTTCTCCACTAGCAATTGATAAATAGTTTTCTACATAAGTCACTTCAGCACTTTCTTCTGCAGCAATGATAACATGGTTAAATAAACTTGTATTTTCATCATCGTGTAATACTACGTATTGTATTGGATGTTCAACTACTACATTTTTAGGTACATATACAAATACGCCACCATTTAAGAGTGCAGTGTGTAATGCAGTTAATCTATGTTCATCAACTGTCACAGTTTCATTCATAAAATATGCTTTTACTAAATCTGGATGATTTACTAAAGCTTCTGATAGCCCTTCGACAATAACACCGTCATTTTGAGCTGAATCCGAAACTTTTGTAAAAGCTAATGTATTATTATGTTGAATAATTAAATTCTCAGTGTTTTCAACATCAATAATCTCTCTAACTTCATGTGGTAATTCCTCTAATGATTCATAAATATTACCTGTTGTTTCATGTTTTTTAAACGAATCGAAATCCCATCTAGTAATTTTTGTTTTATCTGGTTTTGGCATTTCTAAAGTTTCAGTTAATTTCAACGCTTCTTTACGTAATTCAGTTAGCCAAGAAGGTTCGTTATGGGCTTGTGAATATTCAACAAGTTGCGCTTCAGAAATGTTTAAAGTTTCAGTCGTCATACTTTTTTCCTCCCATTTGATGATTGTATGATTTAATTCATTGGTATAAATCAAAACCTAACTATTCATCTATATTAATGTTTTATATGAATTTAGACTTATTCTGCCGCGTTAAACTCTTCTTTAACCCATTCATAACCTTCTTCTTCAAGACGTTTTGCTAATTCAGGGCCACCTGAAGTCACAATTTTACCGCCATACATAACGTGTACGTGATCTGGTGTAATGTAATTTAATAGACGTTGATAGTGAGTAATAATTAATGAACCAAATGTTTCTCCACGCATTTGGTTAATACCTTTTGATACAACTTTTAATGCATCAATATCAAGCCCAGAGTCAATTTCGTCTAAGATAGCAAATTTTGGTTCTAACATCATTAACTGAAGAATTTCATTACGTTTTTTCTCCCCGCCTGAGAAACCTTCATTTAAATAACGTTGCGCCATATCTTGATCAATATCTAAAAAGTCCATTTCTTTATCTAACTTTTTAATAAATTGCATTAAGTTAATTTCTTCGCCTTCTTCACGTTTTGCATTAATAGCAGAACGCATAAAGTCAGCATTCGTTACACCAGTAATTTCTGATGGATATTGCATAGCTAGGAAAAGGCCTGCTTTTGCACGATCGTCAACGTCTAATTCTAAAACGTTAACACCATCTAAAAGTACTTCGCCTTGTGTTACTTCAAAACTTGGATGTCCCATAATTGCAGATGAAAGCGTTGATTTACCTGTACCGTTAGGTCCCATTACTGCATGTATTTCTCCTGTGTTAATTGTTAAATTAACACCTTTAAGAATCTCTTTATCTTCAATAGACACATGTAGGTCTTTAATTTCTAATGTTGATGGCATACATATTCCCTCCGTATTATATGATATGTTTTTCCTATCTAGTTTATAATAATTTTAATCTACAGTCAAAAGACTGATCCCTTGTTACATCATCTAATTATAACGTAATTGTCTTGGAATATAAACCTTTTCAAGTGCTAAATTAAAATTGTTATCAAAACACAATTATTTTTGATAACGCTATTATATATCGATTAACTGATAATATAAGATATGATGTTCTCAACTCAATTTTACGTCAACAATGATATTTTTCTCAAAGTGTATTCTATAATCATTAATTCGTCTTTACTTTTGTTTTTAATATAGTTCTACGTAAAATTATGCTATTATTTTTATTATATTTTAGATAGAAAGGGTTTTGATATGTCACAGTTTAAATGGTCAAATCTTTGGAAAGGATTTGCGATGGGTACTACTGATTTAGTGCCTGGTGTTAGTGGCGGTACAATCGCTTTATTGCTAGGTATCTATGATGATTTTATACAATCTGTTAGTGGGATATTTTCAAAAAGAATTTGGAAAAGTTTACAATTTCTGATTCCAATCGGCCTTGGTATGGTAATCGCCATAGGTTTATTGAGTAAAGTAATTAACTATCTCTTAAGTGAACACACAGTACCGACGATGTTCTTTTTTGTAGGATTAATCGCAGGTATTATCCCCTATTTACTTAAAACCGCAAGAGTCAAAGAAACATTTAATATATCCCATTACTTAATTATGTTACTAGGCATTGTCATTATTGTAGTTATTACCTTATTAAATAATGGAGATAAACACGCAGGAGAAACGCTTGAATTATCAACTGGTCTTATTATTAAATATTTTATTGCAGGTGTTTGTGCTTCTAGTGCTATGTTACTCCCTGGGATTTCAGGTTCCTTTATGCTATTAGTGTTTGGCGTTTATGGTACCGTGATGTTTTCAATTTCAGAATTTATGTCTTTAAACTTCAACGCTATACCTATTCTATTAACAGTAGGCTTGGGTATTATTTTTGGTTTCTTATTTTCAAGTAAACTGATTCAATATCTCTTAAATTATTATACTTACTTAACTTATGCGCTTATTATTGGCTTTGTAGTCGGATCGCTTTATGCTGTTTTCCCTGGTTTGCCAAGCGGTGCCGTTACATGGGGTGTTTCTATTATTTTGGTTGTGTTAGGCTACCTCATAAGCTATAGGTTGGGACGTATTACAAGCGACGATTTTTAATCAACCTACGTTATTGATTGATTAAATTCTTTTGTAATAATCATGACAATTTGATTATTTCTATTTATATAAATACTTATAAAAAAGGATGGTTAAATTCAAAATGTTCAATACAAACATTTCTGAAAACGAGCTATCCTTTTTTGTATATTAAGTAATGACCGTTCATTTAAGTGTTATTATAGATTGTTTTAAGCGCGTGTAATAATTTAATCCCCCATTTTTAAATGTAACTATTTTATTAAATGGACAAAACATTATTAATCTTAAATTTCACACCTTTTTAGTGGCAATACCTTTACACTTTATATATAATTTTACTTCAACCCTTTTTTGGGTTAAATTCAAAATAACGGAGGAATTAATTAATTTTTGGGAACCTTTTTTAGTTTACTTACTTTTATTATTTTACTAGCACTAACAGCTTTCTTTGTGGCTACAGAATTTGCCATTGTTAAAGTGCGCACATCCCGGATT
Source organism: Staphylococcus sp. GDY8P131P (assembly GCF_017891975.1). NCBI lineage: Bacteria > Bacillati > Bacillota > Bacilli > Caryophanales > Staphylococcaceae > Staphylococcus > Staphylococcus sp. GDY8P131P. The sequence continues at coordinate 35,716 of NZ_JAESKF010000010.1, read as the reverse complement.
CATTCTTTAGCAAACAACAATAACAAAAATGCCATAGCTGCACAAAAAGTTGTTACACATTTAGATGAATACCTAGCAGCTTGTCAATTAGGGATTACAATTACGGCCTTAGGTATCGGGATGGTCGGTGAATCAACATTTGAATTTCTGCTGCACCCACTTTTTAGTAGTATTGGACTTTCTGAAACAATGATTCATATATTAACTTTAATAAGCGCTTTTGTGATAGCTACGTATTTACATGTGGTTATAGGAGAAATGGCTCCAAAAACGATAGCGCTACAAAAAGCAGAAAACATTACACTTATGATAGCCAAACCAATTATTATGTTTTATAAATTATTTTATCCTTTTATCTATATTCTTAACGGGTCAGCTAGGTTCGTATTAAAACTATTTGGCATGCAGCCTTCAAAAGAAAGCGAGTTATATCATTCAGAAGAAGAATTGAAAATGCTAATTAAAGAAAGTCATGAAGGTGGCGAAATTTCAGAAAATGAATTAACACATATTAATCGTGCTTTTGCATTTGATGAAATGCTTATCAAAGATGGTTATATCCCATGGGAAAAAATGGCTGTAATCAATGTTGAAAGTGACGTCAATGAAATTAAATCATATGTTCAATCAGCTTCCTATTCCAGATTCCCAGTTTATGAAAATACAAAAAATAATATTATCGGATATATTCATGCTAAAGATTTGTTAACTAACAATTTAGGCTCACTTTTAGAAATAACAAGCCATATTTTAAAATTTAACCACAATAGCAAATATCATGATGTATTAGAACAAATGAAAGCTAATCAAATCCACATAGCACTCATTTTAGATGATAAGCAACGTACTATAGGGATGATTACGATGGAAAACATTCTTGAAAATATTGTTGGTGATATTAAAGATGAATACGATAAAATTTAAATGTTTAAAGAACGTGCCCATTTTTTAATATCTAAAGTTTAAAGTAAAACCAACAAAAATAAAGCCCGGATTGGTAATGACTTGTCTCTATAATCACTTAAGTGATTTAAATTCAAATCCATACCCTATCCGAGCTTTTTTACATTCATATAAATACATCGATCGCGTAATGATGTATGAATGAATTTATATTGACATATCTCATACTGTTGTGAGATATGAGGATTTCAAAGTTCTCCCTATTGCTGTTTGGATGAATTTAATCACAATAAATAAGTGCAATTAATACTTTGTTGTATTTACACTTTAAAGCAACTCATTCAAACATGTAATTAATTTTACGTCATATAGTTGGACGTTTCAAATAAATACTTTCATTTTATATAGTGCATAACTATAAATCTCAAGACTATTTACATTATAGAAAAGAGTTTGTTTTAGCATTCTACCCAAGTTTCAATCTATCTCTTGTTTGTCTCCTATCATTTTGATTGCCGGAGACATTAACTTCTTAAAATATACTATTTTATAACTACCTACTTCAAATCAATATCAATTGATATCTAAACACATACATACTGCCTTACAATAATCAAAAATAGAGCCGTAGCTTTATATATAAATTGAAAATAAATACATCTTTTTTCGCAAACAAAGACCCCCCTTTAGCCATTACAGCTAAAGAGGGAATAAAACGCTTGATATTATTTTGCTGGTACAACAGCACCATCATATTTTTCATTAATGTAATCTTTGATTTCTTTAGATTGTAGTGCTTCCATTAAAGCTTTGATTTTTTTATCATCTTTATGACCTTCCTTAACACCAATCAAATTAGCGTAAGGATTATCTTTTGCTTTTTCTAACACAATTGAATCATCTTTAGGACTTAATTTTTGATCAATTGCAAAGTTTGAATTAATAATGACTGCATCAGCGTCTTCATTTTGATAAATTTTAGGTAAGTACTCTGCTGATTGTTTATTATTAAATTTGATATCTTTTTTATTTTCTACAATATCGTCAAATTTAGCATCTTCTGTTTTAACACCATCTTTAATTTTAATTAATCCGGCATCAGAGAAGAATTTTAAGAAACGGCCCTCTTCAGCTGGATTATTTGAAACGTACACAGTGGCACCTTTTGGCAAATCTTTTAAATCCTTATATTTCTTAGAATAAACAGCCATTGGCTCTAAATGAACGTTACCAGCAGATTCAATTTTATATCCTTTATCTTTCTTTTCAGTGTCCAAATAAGGTGTGTGCTGGAAGAAGTTAGCATCTAACTCACCTTTATCCAATAATTTATTTGGCGTCGTATAATCGTTAATTGTTTTGATTTTTAAGTCATAACCTTTATCTTCTAAGATGGGTTTAGCTTGTTCTAAAAGTTCAGCATGTGGTGCAGGAGAAGCACCAACCGTTATTGTTTTATCATCGCCTCCGCCTCCATTACCACAAGCTGCTAATACTAATGTGAGTGCTAATACTAATGCTAAACTAAATAATTTCTTCATATAAATGCCCCCTTTAAACTTAGCGTTTATCTATTTTGTTAGTCATTTTATCTCCAATAAATTGAATGATAAATACTATAATTAGAATTAAAATTGTCGAAACAAAAATGACATCATTTTGATTTCTTGTAAATCCGGTTAAGTAAGCTAAATTACCTAAACCACCAGCCCCAATGACGCCAGCTACTGCAGTAGAACCTACTAAAGCAATAGCAGTCACAGTAATACCAGAAATTAATGCTGGCATCGCTTCTGGTAAAAGTACTTTTCTAACTACTGTCCAAGTTGTGGCTCCCATTGACCAAGCTGCTTCAATAACACCTTTATCAATTTCTTTAAAAGCAATTTCTACTAATCTTGCATAGAAAGGTGCAGCACTGATAATTAATGCTGGTAAAGCACCTGTTGGGCCACTAATAGTTCCTAATAGTAAACTTGTAAATGGTATCAATAATAAAATTAAGATAATAAATGGTATCGCTCTGAATAAATTAACGATGAATGATACAACACTGTAAAAAATTCTAGCTACAGGTGATTTACTTTTAGCAGACAAGAATAAAAGAACGCCTAGTATCAAACCTAAAACAAATGCAAACACTGTAGCTATCAGTGTCATATAAATCGTTTCATATGTAGCTATCCAAACTTCATCCCAACTTACATTAGGCATTGTAATCATTTCCTGTAGAATCTCGCTAAATGAATTACCCATGCTTTAACACCTCCACAGAAACATGTTGCGCCTCTAAATCATTTTTGAACTTTTCAAATTTTTCAGAATCTACGTCTAATAAATGTAAGACTAAAAAGCCTAGTGAACCATCTTTGGTATGTTTAATATTTGCTTCAAGTATATTGACATCAATATTATGTGTCTTTGTTATGTATGACACGATAGGCTCAGTCGTATTATTTCCAGTAAAGTTCAAACGTACTACTGATGAACTTTCATCCATATCAACTAATTCAAACAGTGATTCATCAAATTCATCATTTAAGTCTTCTTTAACAAACCGTTTTGTTACTTCATGTTGAGGTTTTTCAAAGACAGTCGAAACTTGACCTTGCTCAATGACACGGCCGTTTTCCATCACTGCCACTTCATCACATATACGTCTTATCACTTGCATTTCATGGGTGATAATAACAATTGTTAAATTTCTTTCTTCTTTAATTTTTAATAATAATTCTAAAATCTCATCAGTTGTTTGAGGATCTAATGCACTTGTAGCTTCATCACAAAGTAAAACATTAGGTTCATTTGCTAAAGCGCGGGCGATACCTACACGTTGCTTCTGTCCCCCTGACAATTCTGAGGGATAGGCATTTTCTCTACCTTTTAGTCCTACAAGCTCTACTAACTCCAATGCACGTCGTTTCGCTTCACTACGCGATACGCCTGCGATTTCTAATGGAAAAGTAATATTATTCAAAACATTACGTGACCACAATAGATTAAAATGTTGAAAAATCATACTCACTTTTTGACGTTTTTTTCTTAATTCTGATTTCGATAATTTCCCAATTGTATCTCCACCAATTACAACGTCACCTGAAGTCGGTTGTTCAAGGTTGTTTAAAAGTCTAATCAAAGTACTTTTACCTGCACCCGAAAAGCCAACTACACCGAAAATTGAGCCTGATTGAATACTTAAATCAACATGATCTACAGCTAACACATCGTGTTTTTTCGTTTTATATCTTTTAACGATTTGATTTAATTCAATCATTGTTGTTGCCTCCTTGTATTGCTCATTCAATTAAAAAAATGCTTTCTCTTATTGTCGAAGAATAGAGAAAGCATAACCCGCTTCTCTCATCTTCTAAAGTTTGATAACTTTATGTGAATTGGCACCATTTCTATTAAAGACGGTTGCCGGGCTTCGTAGGGCACATCCCTCCACCTCTCGTGATAAGAGTTCATTATTTAATTATCCATAATCCTACCATTGCACTATAGTTTCGTCAATGATTATTTTAAATTTTCTAACAAATAAGGAACCGATTGAAACGCATAAATCCTTTTTTGTTCTTCCCCTTTAGACATAAGCATAAGAATAGGAACTGATTGTATTTCATATGCTTGACTAAAGTCAGGATGCAAATTTAAATCTAACTTAGTAATTGGTAATTCTAACATTTCATTAGCAATATCTAACATTCGTTCTGACACCTTACATGTGCCACATGTCGGTGTGTAACCAAATATAAGATATTTATCTTTATCTACGTGTTCTTGTACATCAACACGTGGTTCACGCTTTACATTCATGTTAATAAACTAACCCTTTCAGCAATATAATCTAACTTTGCTTTCGCAACTTTTTCTTCATCTTTAACTAAAAATCCATGTTTTGCTAACACTTTGGATAAATATGGCTTAGGACATCTCGCAACCTCACCGTATTGTTTATCTATGTGAATATGTTTACTTTCACTTAAATATTTTTTAAACCATTTACGTATCTTTTCACCTTCATTATCTGCGTCTGCAAGAATATAGACTTGCTTATCATATAATGATTCGATCATCTCATCTAACTTATCAACACTCATTGTGCCGTTAGTACAAATGATTTCGATTGGCTGATCAATAACTTGCTTTACCCGTTTTTTGTCTGATTTTCCTTCGACAATAATAACTTGGTTTAGTATCGTCATGACATCCACCCTCTAATGTGATAGTAAATTCATTTATATTTAGTTCTACACCCTATTTAGCTAGCATAAACATTCATAATCGTTTCTTACATTATCTTATTATTGAACCTTTCATTTGTCATCTTATACGTTCTATAGCAATCCAAATAACTTGTAGCCACTTTTTAAATAAATACATCAAAATAAATGGATTGTTTTGAATAATAAATAATAATTTTTTCTGAATTTGGGTAAAATAAAAACTCCATGATAAGAGATATCGTGGAGTTTAATCGCAATGTTATTCACCAATCATTTCTGAATATTGATCAGCTGACATTAATTCGTCTAATTGACTTTCATCATTTAATTCGACTTTAACCATCCATGCTTTTTCGTATGGTGATTCATTAACAAATTCAGGACTATCTTCTAATTCATCATTTGTTTCTACAACTTTACCTGAAACAGGTGCATAAAGTTCAGAAACTGTTTTAACTGATTCAACACTACCGAAAGATTCGCCCTCCTCGATATCATCATCAGTTTCAGGTAATTCAACGAATACGATATCTCCTAATTCACTTTGTGCATATTCAGTAATACCAATAGTTACTGTATTTCCTTCAATTTTTACCCATTCGTGTTCTTTAGAATATTTTAATTCACTTGGTACTGCCACGAGAATCCCCTCCTAAATGTTTTTACATATTAATGATGCCATATGAAAGGCTTACAATCAACTATTTAAGCGCTTTTATAAGGCAACTCGTATTTTTTATCGCAGTAAATAAAACAATCTCAATAAATGTTTATCTATTTTTTAAATAGCATAAAATTATATTTCAAGGATAATATGTGTTTATATCCAAGTTGTTTTATATTGATCTTCTTTAAAGCCTACAGTTGCTTTGTTCCCTAATACAGCTAAGGGTCTTTTTACTAACATACCGTTAGAAGATAATAAATCTAATTTTTCCTCATCAGATAGATCTTTAAGTTTATCTTTAAGACCTAATTCTCGATATTTGGCACCGTGTGTATTAAAAAGTTTGTTGATATCAATGCCGGTAGCATCAATAATTTCTTTAAACTCTTTTTTAGTAGGTGTATGCTGCACAATATCAATGGGTTCATAACTGACCCCATATTCTTGTAAAAATTTGGCAGCTTTTTTACAAGTCGTACAATTAGGATACTGGTAAAATTTTATCATTATTCTGTACCTCCTATGTATAGTTAACACTAATATAACAAAATTATGACAAAAACGCTCTAATTATTAAGCTGATTTTTTTAATAACAGGAAATTGTCCGTTATAATGTTATTATTAATATCTTTAAAAAGGAGCATAATTATGGAACCAATTAGTACTAACGACCAATTTAAAACTACGATACAAAGTGACAACCCAGTCATTGTTAAATTCGAAGCGGGATGGTGCCCGGATTGTAAAGCAATGGACATGTGGATTGATCCAATTGTAGAAAAATACAACAATTATAACTGGTATACAGTAAACCGTGATGAATTAGAAGATGCTGCTGCAGATAACGATGTTATGGGCATCCCTAGCCTTTTAGTTTTCAAAAATGGGGAAAAATTAGCGCACTTACATTCAGCTAATGCTAAATCGCCAGAACAAGTTGAATCATTCTTAGCTGAAACTTTTGAATAAGCAATGATTTAAGGCGATGTCAGATTTAGATTCCCATCAATTAATAGATTAAACTTATCATTTAAGATAAGTAACTAAATACTTAACGCTAGCACCGTAAACCCGATATTGTTTTAGTCATACTTAATAGGACAGCATAAATTAGCAACTTCTACTTTATGTTGTCTTATTTTTTGTATAAAAATAAAGGAGCAGAACAGAAACCAAGTTTTTCTGTCTGCCCCGTGGTAAACACATAGTTTATTGATTAGTCAGTTTAAAATGTTTCAATGGTTTGGCTCTGTTGACGTTCTCTATGTGGCATTTTTTCTAAATCTTTAAGATCAGTTAAATATAATAGACCTACCAATTGCTCATCATCTTGTACACCGAAAATGCTGCGTATTTCAGGATTGAATATATATGCTGGTGTCTTCCAGCAAGTGCCTATGCCAGCTTCATATAGTAATAACATTAGGTTTTGTGCAAATGCACCAAAAGCCATATGGTTCTCTAAATTTTCTTTTTGTCTTGGGTCTTCTTTCACGATTAAAGCAAGCATTCCACCGAGATTTGTTGCCACTTTATAATGGTCTTCTTGCTTTTTCTTTATATTGGGGAAAGCAATCTCAGTTAATTGTTTACTCATATCTCCCAATCTATTTTTAGCGATATGAACCACTCTCCATGGTGCTCTCAAACCATGATTTGGTGCATCTGTAGCACGTTGTATTGCTTCATATAGAGCATGATCATCTATATTCATATCTCTTCTAAATGCTTTTATACTTCTACGTTGTGCTATAGCATCTTGTAGTTCCATCTGATATCGTCCTTTCATTATTGATAACTATTTTCAATTATAATCTACGAACGATTCGTTTTCAAACTACTCGTACATTTTTAATTGACACTTCAACGTTTCAACATGAATTTGTCCAGGCGCTTTTGGTTGGTCTAAACAACCATATGACACCGCGCCACCAAATAAGCCTTGCGCTGTTCTTGATATCATACCTAATTTGGACATTGCAATGCCGATGACTTGTTGTGGCACTGAGTCTACTGTTTCCGATAAAGTTGACAACAGGTTCAACACATCTTGCTTGCCATGTGGCATAACCGCTACTTTTAAATAATCTGGATTCATTTGATGCATTTTATAATACAAATGTTTTAGTGATTCCAATGAAGGTGTTTTTTGAAAATCGTGATAAGACAATATACTTTCAACGTCATTTTTACGCGCCAAATCGATTAAGTTACGCATATATTGAAGTTTTTGATTTTTTTCAAATTCAACATCTATCATATCCACATGGTCTAAAATTATAATTTCTTTTAATAATGCTACATACGCATCTAATGATAAATCTCCTTTGCCTCCTTGTGATTGTTTACGATAAGTAACTAGGAATTTTTTATTTAAATTTAAATTATATAATTTATCTATAACTTTAGCTATCTGTTTTACGTTTGGTGTAAGCCATTGATCAATTCTCACTTCTATAATATCGAAAGATGCTTGATATTTAATTAAATCATTGATGATACATTGTGGTATATCATTTTCAGGTTCTATTGTTACCGCAATTTTGACTTCAGACATTTAAAAACTTCCTTTTTTAGTGATAATTAAAATTATTGTATAACAATACTCAGTAGTAACACAATCTTAAGCATGGTTCGCTTAAATAAATCACACAAATCATTTTGATTTATATATGATTTAAATTTTATTTTACGGGTATAACCTATATAGAAGTAATTTAGGAGGTAATATAATGGCAGTAAACTATGAAACAAAAGCAACTAATACAGGTGGCCGTAACGGTCACGTTCAAACAGATGATAAAGCAATTGATGTAGCAGTTATTCCTCCAGCACAAGCTGATGCTGAAAAAGGAACAAACCCTGAACAGTTATTCGCAGCAGGTTATGCGTCATGCTTTAATGGGGCATTTGATTTAATTCTCAAACAAAATAAGGTGAGAGATGCTGAACCTGAAGTCACTTTAACAGTTCGTTTAGAAGACGATCCAAATGCAGAAAGCCCTCAATTAAGCGTATCTATTGATGCGAAAGTCAAAAACGTATTATCTCAAGAAGATGCTGAAAAATACTTACAGGATGCACATGAATTCTGTCCATATTCAAAAGCAACTCGTGGCAACATTGACGTAGATTTAAACGTACAAGTTGTTGAATAAAAAATAATTATATCCCCCAAATTCTGTTTAGAATTTGGGGGTTTTATTTATTTAAGATTGCAAAATGCTTAAGTCATGATGTCTTTTGAATACTTCGCTTTCTAATTTACAAATCGTCTTCATCTTTACAATTAATACAAATATAGACCATCAATACAACAAAAGAAATCAGGATAAGCAATACTAGAGAAACAATAATAGTTATTAAAGCCCCCACTTACCATGCCTCCACTCAAAATGTATAACTCACTATATTATACCATATTTATCATATGCATTTCTTTTTATTAAAAATAAAATTAATTACAATTATATTCTTAATGATCATACATTTTTTAGTTTATAAATTAAAAATGAAGTAATATCTTAGAAAAATATTAAATATAGTGTTGCTCAATTATTCTTTTTCCCTTAATATTATATTTAATATAGCAGGAAAATTTATAAAAAAAGTATACTTTTTAGGAGGCTTTCAATGTCAAACATACGTTATTTATCAATCGATGACTTAGTAGACTATAAAAAATTATTATTACATGGCATTCATGAAGACCTCGATGTATTTGCTTGGAAATTGCAAAATGAGCGGTGCTTAGCTGAGCTAAATATAGAAAAATTACTTACTTCTGACCCAAACGATAAAGTGGTCATTGGTGCTTTCCAAGAAAGCATATTAATTGGCTCTGTCACACTTATATTTAACCAAACTTATAGTTTGGCACATAAAGCAGTTATTGAAAATATGTGTGTAATGGGTGATAGTCATACATTCAGAGAACAAATTGCTAATCAATTAATGAAATACGTTTTCCAAATTTGTAATGATAAAAATATTGAAATTTTAATGACTTCTCTTATTTCTAACAATATTAGTGGAAAAGTATTTTTAAGTAACTTGAATTTTGAAGTGCTTGCTCTTGAAAAGTATGCTAGAAAATATGGTGAAGATTACGTCGATGAGCATTGGTTAAGTTATTATTTCAACGGTGAAGAGATGAGATTGTTTGATTAAAACTATACTTAATTCTTCTGGTTGTTACAGTTATGATTGCCTCTCTTTTTGTATCATTTATTTAATTAGTAACAGTAAATATAAGTCTGTAGTTAAAAACCACTTGCAATTAAATTGCTAAGCAAATATTATTTTATTAAGTTATTTTTTATCACATTGTGCTTATAAAAGTTTATCTTAGAGAGGGCTGAACAATTTGAAATATACTACAACTTTATTATCTCTGTTCTTGTCATTAGTTACATTACTGACTCCATTATTAGCCGTTAATAAAGTTTTAGAAGGAGAATTACAATTATTAGCTGCTATCCTATTCATTTTAGGTGTGTTTTTAATTAATTTATACGCATGTTTACGTGGCGACCGTATTGCTAATATCTTTGCTATGTTGGTAACTTTATTTTCTTTTGTGCTATTAAGTTATCCATATTGGAAAGTATACGTATTCAATTTTTTCTCATGAAAAATCTAATGATACATAGCGACTTTAGACCAAAAAACAGTTAATTACTATATATTTTAGTAATTAGCTGTTTTTAGTTTTACAAAATTTTAAAATGTAAAAAGTAAGTTAATTACAAAAGGGGGTTAAAAATCAAAGATATAGAAAATGTTATATCTTATGCAATTACAATTTTTTTATGAGTTTATGCACTGAAATCATGATTGCTGTCAATTCCTTTGAGTCGCTTATTAATACGACAATATTTTTCAGATTTACCGTTTTATTTTATTTGGAGTTGGGTAAAACTTACCGTTGGATTTACAATGTTAAGGAGTGTTTTTATGAATCAGCTCAATGAGTGTAAATATATTAATCCTTCAAAAATTTCTCTTGATTGGGAGTGTTTTGTACTCAGTAAAAGTGATATGGAATTGGACGGATTGCCTACCGAATTGATTAATACATGGATGGCACAAAATATTATAAAGCCTTTTTCTATAAGGCATAATGAAGTCAACTTTCGCACTGAAGATATTAAATGGGCTTTAGAAATTCAAAATTGGTACTATGAATAACTGATATAAACTTAATTAACATCTAAATTATTATGATATAAACTTAATGCTCTTTTAGCAGATGTCATAACTTCATTATATGTGTAATTCATTTTGAAGTATGCATATATTTCATGGTAACTCGTTGCATGTTTTGGGAAGTGCTTATCTCTGTTTATAAAATGGGCAAGTTGACCGAGCGGCGTATCATCATTTACAAAGTCAATTATAAAATCATAGAATGTCATCAGCATAACCTCGATTACCTATATTTTAATCGTTACATGTTGTACCATTTTGTGTCTTTTTACCATCATATCAAATAATAATTATTTGTCTATTACATTACATTTTAAATTTTAAAATTAGTCAAATTAATTATTGTTCTCAGGGTATTTGATTTAAATTGTAAATATTGCAAAATTTATGAAATGTACTGTCGAAATAAAAATGGATTTAATAATTATAAGTTTTAACTTTATTAAGCACATTATACTTTCAAAGCTAAAAACAGGTTGAGATACATTAATATCTCAACCTGTTTTTAATTTGGTAATAGCCCACCAGCAAAAAGTAATTGCATTATATTTTCAAATAACTACTTTTTCATTCATCACCTTTTAAAGTATTATCTCTCAATTTATTGCATTAGTGGCTACTTATAAATGAATGAGTGTTAACCCGTGTTATCTCATTCCCTATTCGCTATCACAAAAAAGAGAGCCTATTGGACCTCAAATTGTTGTAAAAAATAAGTTCTAAACACACTGGGACAGTATAACTTAACCAAAAACTAAGATTTTTATCCTGTTCCTATCTTTAGCTATTATTTTTTATACTAAAACGTTACCATTTTGATCTGCAGGTTTAAATAAAGTAATAACCGCACCAATAATTGCTAAAATTTGTGGGATGCCTGTCCAACAAAATACAAGGAATAAAAGACCCATTCCAGTTTTTCTCGCATAAAATTTGTGGATTCCAAAACTACCTAAAAACACTGCTAAAACAATATAAATCACTTTATTCACTTCATTCATAGCATGTATCTCCTTACATATTTGATTTTATTTCATTATACATCGATACAGTGATAAAAATCTAAAATTTTAATACATATTATTTTCATTATGTCTTAAAAAAGGCACTGCTTTTAAAAGTAATCACTTACTATATTTTAACATTTCTTATTTTATACCAAAATTGCTACAAATTACTATATTTCACTTCAAAAAAGGATTTTTCAACTTTCAATAATTCAGTATACTCTTCTGGCATAATTTCGTCACTTAGTTCAATTAATTTATTCAAAATAATTCCAATAAACTTGCCATTTTGTTCTTTATCGCTAAAATATGTTTTAGCTTTTTCAATCATTGGATTTTCTTCTAATAATATGAGTGCCCTTCCATATGCTTTATCTTTTTTCCCACGCTGGAACGCCGATTCCAAATAATTAATAATTTCATCTAATGTGTTAAATGATTCAAATGCTGTTTTGATATGCGCGTCTAATTTACTCGCAATTTCTTTTAATCTTTTATCTTCTTGTTCAATCTTGGGCATTAAGTCATTTCTTACTTCTTTTTTTAAATTTATTATCAATTGTTCTGTTTCTTGAAAATCTGTGCGCTTACTTGCTTTCAAATCGTTGACCGCTTTTTTGGCATTTTCAAAATCTTCTGTTATATTGCTCATAAAAATTCCCCCATTTGTATTCTATCTATAATGTAACTAATAGTCTTTTTCCTTAAATAAATATTTAAAACAAAAGCATAAAGAAAAATTACACTATGGCATATCATTAATAAATGATAAGATAAAATTAATATTAATCTAATTAACTCATCTGTTAATTTTCAAAATATTATTTGAACAACTTATATCCTAGCGTAAAATGAAAACGATAAAGGAGGTGCAGCACTTTGAGTCTACATTTCATGATAATATTTTGGCTCTCATTATTCTTTTTAATTGCTGGCATTATTTCTCTAGTTATTTATAAAGTAAGAGGGACTCAAGAAACAAAAGAATCCCTGCTTGGATTAACTGTTATCTTAATTATTTTTGGTGTTGTTGGTGTACTATTTTCTATTATTTTTAGTTAAAAATTATGCTACTAGCACATAAACTGGCAGCTTAACTTCAAATACGAGTCAAACAGTAGATGACTGAATTGAAAATGCAACCAAACAAGGCTTTTCCAATCCTCATCATCGTCACTTAAGTTTGTTAAATACGTTGAGTTTTTCAACTATCTTTTAAATTTTTGCAAAAATTTAAAATAACGCTTAATTTTTTTAAAATAGCAGTATATTTAGTTTGTAATAAAATGGTAAATCGCCAACAAAATAATAATCAAAATAAAAAAATAGATAAAACGTTTTACTGCTCTTATTTTTTCATGACGTACTTCATCTTTAGAATGATTGATATTTTCATGTAATCGCGTATTTATAAATAAAAATGGCATTGTTGCTAAAAAAGCAAAAATTAATGCTAAAATGATAGATAATATAATATTCATTTTTCCACCTCAAATTTTGAATATGCTTACAACACTTATTCCCTTTCATATGCAATTAATTCAAAAATTTAGTTTAGAAGTGTAGTTTCAAAATTTATATACTTCACTAAAGTTTTAATGAATTGAGCCAGATCTGTACACTATTAATTTGACGCTAACAAAGGAGTGATTATTATGAAACTCACTTATTTACCGAAATGGCAACTAATAAATCAAAGTCAAAAACAATTTATGATTCAAGAAGATACAAAATCAATTTCCCTAGTAAGCCCTATTAATGAATATGCAATGGGTATTTTGAGCCAGGTTTTCTTCACTATAGAAAACGGTGTTGTTGTAAATATTAATATTGAAAATAATAGTAATGAGCTTAAAATAGAAGTTGATGAAGCAGTTTTAACTATTTATATCATTGATCTTTAATTCAAATTTATTCACATTGATTATAGGTATTTAATTCATTTAGTTAAATTCCGGGTATTATCATTATATAATCAAAGTTCTGGTATTTTTTCATGAACTTTAAATTCATATAGGTGAGTGATCATTATGAAGTTTTTTAAAAATTTATTATTAATTGTATCTGGCGTTTTAGTCATTCGTGCATTGCTTTTAAGTATCGATAGTACAAACGAAGAGAAAATAGAGAATAAAGTGAGCGTTCAAGATAAAAAAAGAACATAGTTTTTTGAATCATTTTCTTATAATTCAAAATGATTCAAAGATAGTAGACATCTGATATGTAAACGTAAAATTGCACTTCTTAAGAACTATTTCTAAAAGTGTTACTTCTTAATTTATTAAGTTAGTAATACGTATACACAGGGTTCAGCCTTTATATTTTTCCTAGCTATCCTTATCTGGGCAGAACAACAGAATCATTTGATAAAAATATGATTTCAGTTCTGCTCTTTTTATATAATTTTTCAAATTATATTATTATTAAATACTAATACAATACATAATTTATAGAGAGGTCACTATGCAACACATCAAATCATTTATTGAAAATTATCAAATATATATATATTTTACAGCGGTTATAGGCGGTGTACTCACTGGTTTAATTTCATATTCCTTTGCTAACTTTTTAGAATCTATTGTTTCCGTGTGTATAGGCATACTCATGTTTAGTATGTTTTCTCAAATTCCATTTTTCAAAATTAAACAAAACTTTTTAAATGTAAGGTTTATAATTGCATTATTAATTTCAAATTTCATTGTTATTCCGTTATTTGTTTTTTGTTTAGTACAATTATTTAATATCACAAATACTCCTGTCATTATCGGTTTATATCTTGTACTTTTAACACCTTGTATTGATTACGTTATCGTCTTTACTGCTTTAGGTAAAGGAAATGAGCACTTTATGCTATTTGCCACACCACTCCTGTTTATATTTCAAATTTTATTATTACCTATATATTTCACTTTATTTTTAGATATAGATATTTTTTCACATATGACCATTGTTCCATTTATAAAAGCATTTTCTATGTTTATCATATTGCCTTTGATATTCGCGCTGTTATTACAATTTTTTAGCAGCAAATCTAAAACTAGCAATCAAATATTACAATTAACAGCTTGGCTTCCTGAAATATTCATGTCATTCGTTCTATTTTCTGTAGTAGGATCACAAATAAATAAAATAATTCATAACTTAGATATTGTATTAATAGTAGTACCGATTTATATTTGCTTTTTGATCATTTCTCCTTTTATAGGCGCTCTTTGTGGCAAACTATTTAAATTAGAAGCTGAAGCAAAAAGAACATTAGCATTTAGTTCAAGTACGAGGAACGCACTGGTCGTTCTACCTTTAGCTTTAGTTTTACCAAAAGACTGGGTAACAATTACTACAACAGTTGTTATTACACAAACATTATGTGAATTATTGGGAGAAATTATTTTCATAAAAGCAATACCTAAATTGATTAGATAATACTTTTAACTATTTAAAAGAAGCTAATTATTATCCATTTCACTTTAAATATATTAAAATAATGCTTAATTAACATTTTACACTTTAGTTAATTTGAATAACTTGCTTAATGCTATATAGCTATCTCAGGAAGAGTTGTTAGGGTAATTTAATAATGAGGTGATTAAGATGCAAATTTTGAGAAGTGTATCTGAAAATAATCGAACAACATATCACATTAAAACAGATTTAGGTTTAATTATAAAAGTGACGGCTGGCAATGATTTAACACCAAAAGAAGTAAAAAAACTGTTGATAAATGTAGCAAAAGACATGGATAACAAGCTAAAAAGTAATATTGAGTAAGTTATTTCTTTATGATTTTTGAAAAGAAAACATTTTAAGTGCGTATAAAAAGGAGCGAAAACACGAAATCATTTAATTAATTGTGATTTCTTTTTCGCTCCTTTTTATATTTATTAATTTATAACTACGATAATAAAACCAATGAATAGTACTAGCATTGATAATCTTGGTCTACTTTTACCAAATAAACCACTTAATAATACAAATGCTAAACCAACAATTAATAATTGATTATTAAATGTTGTTATTCCCATTAAGTCACCAATCATCATGATAACGCCGTATATGATAACGATGATTATTACTAAACTACATAAAATTGATAATACATTAAGCAATTTCACAATATACATCCTTTATAAAAAATTATTTACACTATATGCAGTATAAAACAAAAACGCCGCTTCGAAAAGCGGCGCCAATCTCAAAAATATATTCCACACTAAAGTTTGGAGGACTTTTTGTGCTTAGTATTTTATACCCCTCATTATAAATTAAAAACATAAAAAACTAAATTTTCTAAAAAAAATCGCTAAATTAATGTTTAAGGTTTACAGTGTATTAATTTACATATGATTAAGCAAAATAATCAAATAAATTTAATCTTACCATTGGAAAAGAATTAAATAAAAAGTTATCCTATAGTTAAAGTATTAATAACTACAGTTATAAAATGCGACTTTATTCTTCTTTAAAAATAATATTTCTACGCATGTATTATTTTATATAATAGAAAACTTGTTTTTATAAAAAAAAGGGTGATGAGATGAAAATATTGCGTAAAGTTTATAAGGATGAAGAACCTATTTATCATGTCAAAACTGACAAGGGTTCTGTAATTAGAATTAAAGGGTCTGACGAGTTAACGGATGCTGAAACTCAAGAACTATTAACTCTAGTTGCTCAAGATATTGATAAAATGAAAAAATAAATAACCTTCCGTTTATATAATTAGGATGACTATTCAATAAGGGGTTAAATAGTATCAAATTCTTTTTAATTTATCGATTTTAGTAACACAGGCCAATATCATCCATAATATTGAAATATATAAATATTAAAAATATTAGCCAGTTGTTTTATAAAAGTTGAAGTGCAAACTGTCTCAATATGAAATATGTTGTTTGCATTCATCGATTAGACTCAAATTGTTTATATTCAATTTCACAGAACCAATTTTACATTTATAACGAAGTTGTTCTTATTTATGCAAGGGCTTAAGCTCTTGCATTTTTAATTAGGATTAATACTGGATAGCAAAAGATTATTTTAGAAAAAAGCATTTTTGCCCTCGCTTATACCATTGTTATTTCTAAATGTACATCATAAACTCAATATGCGGGATACCATCTTCCATATATGTTTTTGAATTTGCTTGAAACCCAAAGGATTCATAAAATGTTTTCAAATGAGCTTGTCCTGATATTTTTAAAAATTTATGGTGGTATTGTTTTTTTATAATGTCAATCGTACATTGTACAATTTCGCGACCATAACCTTTTTTTCTATAATTTTGAGTTACTAGCACCCTACCAAAACTAATACCATTTTCAGAAGTGACAATGCGGGTATATGCTATAATATTGTTTTCATCATATAATATAACATGTTGAGCATTTCTATCTTTATCGTCTATTTCTTGATAAATACATTTTTGCTCTACAACAAAAATTTTCACTCTTTCTTTTAATATTTCTAATAATTCAATATTCGATAGTTCCTCAGTATACTTTACTTCTAACCTCACCTTACTCATTCCTTTGATTTAATATGTAAAAAGAGACCCAAAATATACTTAATATCTTGGGCATGGATATCATATTGACAGTAGATGACTGGGATATAAATTTTATTGAGTTAGCGGCATTTGTGTATGAGCCTTAACTCTTGTATTCCTTCTTTCTAGTTTGCAAAATTTATAAATAACCCAATGCATATATAGTACGCTTTACCTAGCCTCTTTTTCTAGTCATGTTTACCGCGTCAGATACCGAAATCATAAAAAATATAATCTCTTTCTCATTCTCTTATCTTACGTTTAGTAAAGTTGTAATTCACATTTAAGTTATTGCTCGATTAATTGAATTAAATTGCCACATGTATCTTCAATGACTGCCAGTTTAATCCCTTCAACTTCTTTTGGCTTTGTTTTAAATTTAACATTTAAATTGGATAATGATTGATAAGACTGATCTAAATTGGAAACGCCAAACATAGTCACTGGGATACCCGAATTAAACAAATCATTTTGATATGTTTTAGCTATCGGATTATCATTGGGTTCTAAGACAATTTCAACTGGATTGTCAGAATTATTTTCTTTTACTGTTAACCATCTAAACCCTCCACCTATATCCATATCATGCACAAGTTCAAATCCTAACTTCTCTGTATAAAATCGTTTCGCTTTTTCTTGATTATCTACAAAAATACTCATTGCAATAATTTTCAATTCGTTTTTCCTCCATTTATGTTTTAGTTTCTTCTAATATCTATACCCTCATATTATACTTTTCATTATAAATAATTAAATAACAGTTAGTGTTTTATTCAAAACACTAATATTGTCCAAAACTTTAATTATTATATATTAAAAATTAGTAATAACTTAATTTGAAGATATAGATTATCTGTACTAAAATATTAATTGTAAGTTATTTATAGAAATTTTAGGAGGGATTTGGGTTTGAAAACTTTAACTGAGCTTCGTGAAAAAAAACAGTTAAGTTTGTCTAAATTAGCAATTAATTTAAACAAAAACTATGAGAAAGACTACAGAATTTGCCAAATTTGGGATTGGGAACATGATTACAGAGTACCTTCAGAAAAAGATACGAAAATTTTAGCCGACTATTTCCAAGTACCTAAAAAAACCTTTAATTCATAATTATATGAATTNNNNAATTCATATAATTATGAATTAGATAAACTGAAATAGAAACGTATTTTTAAAATTAAAGAGAACGGGACAAAATCTATTTTTTTAAATCAGACACTGTAGTTCTGTATTATCAATAGTAACTGAAATCGAAAATTTTTAACGTAATCTAATTTTCAATTTACACAGCTATTGCTAACATTATATAAAAATAACCTGGGCCATTGAATTATGGTTCAGGTTATTTTTAAATGATGGTTGTTATTTTTTAAAAACAATTGTTATAAAATAGTCTACGCCTTCAACGGTGTTTGTAACGGAAGGAGTAACTGATACAAGTTCCCAATGTTGCTTGTCATTAATTTCTTGCAAAAATACATTCACACGATCATCAAACGCTTCAAAACTCTCTTCATATTGCATATGCAATGTTTTAATCATCATACAAATTCCTCCTTCCGTTAATGTGACCTAATTAATCTTTTTTATTGTAAAACCTTAAAAAGCTCAAAACAAATATTTTTTAATTGAATATGACTTAATAAACAATATTATTGTAAATATACCTTAAAAATTTTAATACCTCTGTATTTCTCTATTTAACCAGTCTACAATTTCCCTAAAAATGCTCTCATTATAACTAGATTCATTAAAAATCTCGTGCTGCAAATCATCATATATGTGTATCGATTTATGTTCAGATCCGATTTCATCAAATAATTGAATTGAATCTTTATAACTCACTAAACCGTCTTCTTTACCATGTAAAATCAGTATAGGATCAACAAATTGTTGTGCGTTATTTTTTAAGTGTTCTACGCCTTCTATCAATGTGATTAATAACCCATTTGATATCTGTTTCGCATTTAAGTCATCTAAGGCATATTTTTTAACGATTGTCTCATCTGAACAAAGACCATCACTTAGAACATTCTCAATATAACTATGCATATCAGCACTTTTATCTATTTTGCCAAATGTTTCTTTATTATATCTTGTTAAAGCGCCAGAAGTTACGATACCATCAACTTTACCCGGATACTGTGTTCCAAATAAAGTGACTGTATAGCCTCCCATACTATGTCCAATCAAATATAACTCACCGTCAAATTGAGACTTAACTTTATTAATAATTGCTGTTAAATCATCAACTATTTCATTAGCAGTGCTATAAAAGGTTTGTTGCCCTTCTGAACGACCATGACCCCTTTGGTCATATCGAATGACATTAAAGCCATTATGATTTAAATAATTCGTCAACTCATCATAACGATCCAAATGCTCTGCCACCCCATGAACAATAATGATATTCCCCTTGGCACTGTTAACCTCATTTACTTTTGTATAAAGATTCGTACCATCTTTTGATGTTATATATTTTATATAGTTCAAATCTTTCACCTCATTTTTTATTGTTGATCTATTTTATTTACACAAATAACCATAACAAACAATTGATAAACATTTATTAAGGATGAAATCATGATTATAAAGACCCACCGTATATTTATATAAATAAACGTTTTATAAACACACATTTTGAGTTAATAACTTTCTCTTAAGTATATTAAACGTAATTTTTACATAAAGACAAATATATAGATGCTTTAACTTTGGACCATCTATAAACTAATAACGTAATGGATTTTATAATTTTCACTTTTCCTTCAACCTTTTATCAACTTTTAAATCTCAGTTAATGATATGCTTATATTGGAGCGTGATATTGATGGCAAAGTATATTTTGTCCTATAATTTAAATTCCATTTCGTATGGTTATGAAAAATTACCTGCAAAATTAAATAGTGTCGGTAAATCATTGTATATTTATAGAGGGCTTTGGCTCTTAAAAAGTGATTTAGATCAAGCCACTATTTACGAAAGTATTAAAAGTTCATTCAATTCAAATGATGATTTTTTAATATTTGAAATTGAGCAAAGCCCTTTAGGGACTTTAAGTGAACAAAAATATGATGAAATATTAAATTTACTTAATGATTAAACACATTCTATAATTTGAGTGTGTTTTTTATATATTATTTAAGTTAATTTTCAAAATGTGTTATACTCTTTAATACTTAAAAGATTTATGTATAGTACAATTATATAAATGGTCGGTTTTTCATTTTTATTTTCAATTTCATAATTTAAAACAATGACCATTGTTAAGGGGATATTTATGAAAATTATTAATTTGGAGATTAGCAACTATAATATAACTTATACTGTCGAAACTAAAAAAGGTAATGTTTTTACACATGCGCTACCTAAAGATGTCACTACGCATAACGTTCAGCGTTATTTAAATTTATTATGTAATAACGTAGATAAATCAAAATATAGTGCCAAAATACCAAGAGATTTTAACTGAATTTTTATTAGCCATACCAAATAACTATTATATTCCACACGCGTTCTAGCAAATGTTGATTCTATTTCATTCGCTAGAATTTTTATATACCTGCCTTTTCTTAAAATACTCAAATCAATTATACTTACGCGTATTATAAAATTATTACTAGAATACATCTTGTTCTGTAAATTTTCTGAAATCTTTCTTTCTACTTCTTATAAAATTATGATATATTAACATTATTTATATTATTTAAAAGGGGTGGAAATTTGAAATTTTCAAATAACAAAGGAAAAGAAACAAACAAAAACAGAAAAAAGCTTGGTATGCCGCATATTTACGTTATTTTATTTATATTTGGCGTATTAGCAACAATATCAACCTATCTTATTCCATCAGGCGAATTTGATCGAATTAAAGGACCTGAGGGTAGAGAAATGGTAGATGCTGATTCATTTCATTATATAACAGCTGCGCCAGTTAATATCGTGGATTTTATTTCAATTATTCCCAGAGGTTTGATTGAAGCTAGGGAAATTGTATTCTTTACATTAATTATTGGTGGTATGTTTATGGTATTAAGACGTACCGGTATTATTGAAATTGGTGTTGATAAACTGGCACGTCGATTTTTGAACCACAGTATTTTTATTATTCCAGTACTTACTACTGTATTTGCAATTATCGCTACTTTGATTGGAACGGCTGAGCTTTCACTCGTATACATACCAGTTATCATTCCTTTAATCATCGCGTTAGGTTATGACTCAATTACTGCTACTGCTATCGCATTATGTGGGACCGTTGTCGGTTTTACAGTAGGAGTATTAAATCCAATTAATACTGGACTAGCTCAAAAATTATCAGGTATTCCTGTTTTCTCAGGCATTGGACTACGTCTAATTATATTTATAATTGTACTGTTCGTTACGATTTTATTTATTATGCGTTATGCTAAAAAGGTAAAACAAACGCCCGATATGAGTTTAGTTTACCAAGAAGATACAGAAAAAAGAGAAACTTATAAAGACATTACTAAACAAAAACCATTAGTTGCTTCCAAACGTCAAAAAGTGGGCATCGCTGTCGTATTAGCCTTTTTTGTTATACTTGTGTATGGAGTGACAACGCAAGGTTGGTTTATGGTTGAAATGTCCGGATTATTTATCATTATGGGTATCGTCGTTGGTTTAATTACGGGGTTAAATACACGTGATATTTGCGAAGCATTCAATGATGGTTTCAAAGACGTTTTAATGGGCGCAATCATCGTTGGACTAGCGCGTTCGATCGCAGTGGTGCTTGAAGATGGCAAAATCATGGATAGTATTGTTCATGGATTAGGATCAGTTATTGATGGTGCAACGCCAACTGTTGCAGTAATCGGTATGTACATCGTTCAAGTGTTAATTAACTTCATCATATCTTCAGGAAGCGGACAAGCACTAGTCACTATGCCTATTATGGCTCCATTAGCAGATATGTTAGGTGTTACTAGACAAACAGCAGTCTTAGCTTTCCAACTGGGTGATGGTTTCACTCATGTATTCTACCCGACAAGTGGTTATTTCATGGCTGCATTAGCAATTGGCGGTGTTTCATACACTAAATGGATTAGATTCTTTTTCCCTCTTTTTATTATATGGGGGCTTATATCAATCATTTCACTAATCGTAGCACAGTTAATTGGCTGGTCATAAAAGTTAAATCCAAATATATCAAAAAAGCTATAAAAAACCTATCATGATAGGTTTTTTATAGCTTTTTTATCGTTATATAGAGCAACATTTTTTATAAGCAATTAGAGATTCATCTCGATTTTTGCATCGTAGTTTGATATAAATGTATTTTCATCTTAATTATTAAATGTTTGAGGACCTATTCAAAATGATAGTATTGATATACTTTCTTTATAGTAGTCACATAAAAAAGAAAATTTTAAAAGAAGACGTTTTATAGCTGAAAATTAGAAAACCATTATAAAGCCCATTAGATTTTTGTTTTCGCCCAACTTTTTATATAGCTTTTATTTAACGGATTTTGAACTAATATCGTTAGATAGTAACATATTCTTTACTTAAAAACAGCTCGTTATTTAATCGTGTTTCCGCCATCAATAACAATTGTTTCACCAGTAATAAAATCCGTTGCATCACTAGCTAAAAATAAAGCAATTGCAGCGACTTCTTCTGGCTCTCCAAAGCGTCCTAAAGGAATACCCGCTAAAGCATCTTCCCTTGCTTTACCTACCCATGCTTTATCTGATAGTTCAGTAGCAACTATCGTTGGAGCGATAGCATTTACATTTATATCGTATTTAGCCCATTCAAATGCTAAACTTTTTGTCATGTTTGTAATACCTGCTTTAGTGACACCGTAAGCAGTATGTCGATCTAACGCAATAATTGCATTTTGACTTGCCATATTTATAATTTTCCCGCCGTCTCCTTGTTTTATAAAAACATTTCCGACTTTTTGAGCCATTTTAAATGAAGCTGTTAAATTCAAATCTATTTGTTTTTGCCAAATATCATCTGGCATGTTTTCAGCATAATCTAACAATGCTACACCTGCAGAATTGACTAAAATATCTATTCTTTTAAATCTCTTAATAATTTGCGATATAGCACTATCAATATCTACTTCTTTTGTAATATCGCATTGTATACCTAAGATGTTATCGCTATTCAGTTTTTGGACATCTTTTTTGATATCTAAAACTGCTACTACTGCTCCTTTTTCTATGTAAAAATCAGTAATGGCTTTACCTATACCACTATTTCCACCAGTCACAACAGCGACTTTACCTGGGATATTAAAATTTTTATCAAACCCTTTAAATTTTTTCATATTTCTATTACCCCTTTCTTATCTAAATTATACGATTGTTATATAGCGCTTTCAAAATCATTGTATAATTTATTGTTTCAAGTTCAAAATAATATAACTGAAGTATATTGCATAATTTTAATATAATTAATGTATTACAATAATTATAGAATATAAATATTGAGTATTTTTTATGAAAAAGCTTTTTGCCTTCTTAGCCAATTTTCTTAGTATTAACAGTTTGCCGTAATGATGTAGAGGAAGAAAGTAACTCAGATAATAATTCAAATAAAAAGTACAGGCTCGAAAAGATAATTTAAAAGAAAGTAAAACGAATAAAAACCAAAATGATGAAAATAACGTTGTAGAGGAAGAAAGTAATATAACAGCGCCTTATCATCAGCTGAACTCTAGACTAAAAATGCCAGCGACGTAGGTTATTATGATGGGGACGATGCTGAAGAAGTTTATAATGAAACAAAACCACGAAAAGCAGATATTGAATCTAGTAAAAATAATCAATATAAAGGTAAGTTGATCTTACTTGTATTAAATATGGCTACTTGAAATTTAATATTTAGCAACAAAATATTACTTCTATCCTATATTTTAACAGATAATAATACAACTGAATTTGAGGCGCACTACTACTTTTTCAATTAACCAATATACTTTTCAAAAAAGACAGTCGTTTGATTGACTGTCTTTTTCATTAATTATTTATTCATGTTTATAATAAACCCTTTTTGCGTTTACGAAAATCTAGCTGTAAATAATCATACATTATTTTAAATAGCTTAATATATATATTAACCAAATTACAATTTTAAAAATAATGAAGATATATATAATGGTAATAATTAGAGATACTAAAAATTGTAAGATTATATTACTAACTTTAAATAGCATAATCGCTAAAAAGGCGAGAGTTATTATGATTGCAACACTCATTTTTCCACCTCTCAGAGCGATCAACTCTGATTTTCCAATAAAATATATCGATCAAAACCCACTCTATTTAATAGTTATCAAGTACATTTATAACTCTATACTATTCACTATTACAATTATTATAACACGAAACATACGTTCCGTTTCATTTATTAAATATATTATAATAATAAATTATTTCAAAATTACTTTTTATTGATAAAATTACTTCAACAAAAATAATTTGAGGTTTGATATCACTGAGTCCATCTATATAAGGTACCTTAAGTTATGTAATGATAAACAACGTAAAAATTTAATCTCTTAATACTCTCTGTTTATGATAACAGTGATGAAGCAAACAAATATGCTGGCAGTTATTCATATCATCTGTCTTACTTAGAATTTATCATCTATCCTTCATCCAATACCTTTTCCATTCGATAATTTGTAACTTGAAATCCCATTTTATTATATAAAGATACTGCTCTTTGGTTATGGCCAAACACATGTAGCCCAATACTTTGTACTTTTCTCTCTTTACAGTAATTTTCTATACCCAGCATCGCCGCTTCGCCTAGCCCCTCTCCTCTAAATTTTTCATCGATATGTATATCATAAATAAAACTTTTATTATTATCTCCAGAAAAATGCAACCAACAATACCCAATATTTTCATTTGAATTAAAAATGGAAAATAAATATTCGCCATCTGTTGCTAATCCATTTGGTAGTAGATTTTCAAAAGCCTTACGAGCTCTAGCAATTGCGCCTTCTTTTTTCCAATTACCACTTTTAATATGTTCGTTAGCATACTCATATATACTGTTTTCATAAAAGTTATCATAATCCAATTGAGTCATACGCTCTAAACTTATTGTCATTTAATAATTCCCCCTTTAAATTAGGAACAGTTTAGCACAAATTATTTTACAAATACTAATAAAAAAATGAGCGAGACAGAAATCTTTTGCTTAAAAACTTCATTGTCTCGCTCCCACAAATATGCATAGAGATAAATGGGTTTTGGCGATTATTTTCTGTTGTTCTACTTTAAAACGTGTTAATGGACTCAACGGGTTTAACATCTCATTTAATAATCAATAATTTATAAATCACTTTAATTTTAATGTGATAGCATTTATAGCCACAATAATGGTACTTAGTGACATCAATACTGCTCCGACAGCAGGTGACAATATTAGTCCAATAGATGCTAATACACCAGCTGCAAGCGGCACGGCAACAATATTATAACCTGCTCCCCACCATAAATTTTGAACCATTTTTCTCATGGTGTTTTTAGAAAGTGATAAGAAGTGAATAATATCTGAAGGTGAACTTTTAACAAGAATAACGTCACCTGATTCAACAGCTACATCTGTACCTGCACCTATTGCCATACCGATGTCTGCTCTAATTAAACTAGGTGCATCGTTGATACCGTCTCCAACCATCATTATCTTATTCCCTTTATTTTGATAATCTTGAATTATTTTTTCTTTGTCTTCAGGTAATAACTGCGCATGTACATCTTTTATACCTAGCTCATTTGCTACTGTCTTCGCTACTTCACTGTTATCCCCTGTCAACATCACAGGCGTTATATTTCTTGATAACAAATCTGAAACCATTTGTTTAGAACTTTCTTTAATTTTATCTCCTTGAGCTATAATGCCTATCACTTTATCATTATGAATTAAATAACTCACTGAGTTACCTTGTTGAGCAAGTTTTTGAAATTGGTTTTCATCATATTTAAAATTATTTTTCTCCAAGTAGCTAACATTAGTTATTTGATATTTCTGATTTTCTATAGTTCCTTCTAGACCCACGCCTGGTATATTATTAACCGCTTCAGGATTAATAATATCTATATTTTTACTTTTAGCAAACTCTGTAATACCTATAGCAAGTGGATGATTTGAATTGCTTTCTAATGATGCAAATAAAGATAATACTTGATTATCACTCTTTTGTTCTAAATAACTCTCATAGTGATTAACTGAAAAGTTACCTTCTGTTAATGTACCTGTTTTATCCATCAGAATATAGTCAATATATTGCGCTAATTCTACTGATTCTCTATTTTTAATTATTAATCCATTATGTGCAGCTATGGACGTTGAACGTGCTGTCACCAATGGTATAGCTAATCCTAAAGCATGCGGACATGCAATCACTAATACGGTTACTAATCTTTCTAGTGAAAAATCAATATTATTATATATTAGCATCCATATGATAAAAGATACTACCCCAATACTTACCGCAAAATAGAATAAATAACCCGCTACTTTATCCGATAATAACTCCGCATCGGATTTATCATTTTGGGCTTGATTTACAAGTTCCATCACTTGAGATAAGTAGCCATTTTGTCCCGTTGCAGTTACTTGAACTTGTATAGTTCCTGAACCATTAATAGAACCGCCTATAACCTCATCATTTTGAGCCTTAGTAACTTTTTTAGATTCCCCTGTTACTAATGATTCATCTATAGACGTACTACCTCGAACAATCGTGCCGTCTGCTGGTATACTCTCTCCAGCTTTCACTTCTACAATATCATTCATTGCTATTTCTGATAGTTGTACTTCTTCTTTATGATCAGAATCTATGATTTTAACTGCTGTGTTAGGTAATAATTCAGCCATTTTTTTCAGTGCATTGCCTGCATTGCCAACAGCATTCATTTCTATCCAATGACCTAATAACATAATTAAAATTAATGTAGCTAATTCCCAAAAGAAATCCATGGTATGGGCAGATGCATTGCTAAAATGATTCATATAAAATGCATACAAACTGTAAATATAAGCGACTGAAATACCTAATGCGACAAGCGTCATCATACCAGGTTTTTTAGAAACAAGTTCATCTTTCGCTCCTATTAAAAAAGGCTTACCTCCATAAAAGAATAAAAATGTGGCGAGAACTAATACAATCCAATCAGATCCATTAAATGAAAATTGAAATGGTAATTTTATTCCCATCATTGGTGATAAAATAATTATCGGTATTGCGAAGAACAGTGACACAAAAAATTTACGTTTAAAATTGCCATGGTGATGCGAATGAGCGTCATGGTTATGCGCTTCATGGTTTTCGTGGCTGTGTGTGTGAGATGCTTCGTGCATCTCATGATTATGAACGTTATGTGAGCCGTGATTTTTTAGGTTTGTCATTTTACAACCTCCTTGTCTTGTTTATATTGTTCTCTTAACATAAACAAGCATAACATATACCCCGTCTAGGTATAATAATTTTGCTTTGTTTTTATATAAGTAAAAAACGGAACTGAAATCAAATTAATGACTTGTCTTGATTTCAGTCCCGTTTTATGAAAGATAACTATTTGTTTAACATAATTAATATTAATTTGCTTAAAAATTTATTTTCACTATGGTTTCGCTATAAGGTAGCTTACTCTGTTGGTATAACACGACATATTTTGGAGGAACTTAAAAACATATCGTACTGTGTATTTCTATGGATTATTATTAAAACCACCGTCTACTCCCATTTTTTTCATTTTAAGTGCCTCATTTTTGTTGTTCAAAGTAAAAACATGTACCTTCAATCCATTGTTATGAGCGCGTTTAACAATATTTTTTGTAACAGCTTTTTGATTAACCCCAATACCATAAGCAAAATTTGCTAACCGTTCTAATTCTGCATTAGTTAAATTTGAAATGTCTTTATCATCTATAAGCTTTATTAATGGAATATCCTCGTTTAAATTATGTATATTTTGTAAACTCATTTCTGAAAATGATTGTATAATTACCTTTCCTTTTTTTAAATTTTTATCACTTAATAAATGTTCACTCTCTAAATCTTTCATTAAAATTTCATCCATAAATGGATATATATCAGGATGTTTCGTTTCAATATAAAAATTAGTTTTATCCTTATACTCTTTTAGTATTTCAGATAATTCAGGTACTAACTCATGTTTAAATTTCGAATCAAAATGTGAACCAGCATCTAACGCTTTGATTTCTGATAGTGATAAATCATTTACCAAACCATTGCCATTCGTAGTCCTATTTACTTCTTTATCATGCATAGCAATTAATTTATTATCTTTTGTCATTTGTAAATCTAGTTCAATGTAATCCGCTTTTTGTGTAATAGCTTTATCATAAGCAGTAAACGTGTGCTCAGGAGCCGATCCACTTGCGCCTCTATGTGCAATGTTTAAATATTTTTTACTTAAAACATTACCAGAACAAGCAGATAATAATATGATACTTAATAAACTAACAAATATTAACTTTTTCAATTTTATACCTACCTAGATTTATTATATACACAATCTATTTTAGCACATTTGATTAAGTTAAATATTTTAGTTTTTTAATACAGTAATTTTTTTACTTAGATTCATGTTAAGCATTAAAAAGATAGAAAGCGAAGATTACTAAGCAACAAGTATGTGAAGTTTACATTCATATTTATACTATAAGGATCCCTCTTGAATTTAGCTAATTTAAAAAGACAACTCCTGAAATCTATATGTTTTTGTTTTAATCCTATCGATTTTATGGTTAACAGTTATTTTTGTTGAAATCTTATTGCATATAAAAACGCTTCTGAAAGGCTACAAGAGATTCTATAACAAAATTACAATCTTTATCCTTAAAATGTAAGGCTGCTTCGTGCTTTATAGGTAATCTGATTTTTAGTAAATTAACGTTTTCTTTAAAATACGGTTCTATTCCACCAACTTTTTTAATATCGTAATTTAAACAATCTGGTATTGTTAAAATGTCACTTCCTATAATATATGCACAAAACAATTGGTAAAATGCATCTTCATCGATAGAATCTAAATAAAGTAACTCTTTTCTCTTATCTCTCGGGTGCTTAAATAAGTTATAAAAGAACTTAGAAATAATATTTCTATCTTTGTAATGTTTTAATGATTTTGAACTTTCATTTGACAATAGTTTTAAATATTCATTTATGTTTTGATTTAAATCCAAATATACCACCTCTTTAAAACACTTTCTTATACATACCCTATATTTAATGTTCTAATATATTAGTTTATGTAAGTCACTCTGTCTTTAATATGAGTTACATCACGTACGATATATCATTCGTTTTTTGCGATAAAATTTGTATTCTAAACATATATTTAATTCTGTTATTATAATATTTAATGCTGAGACATAAATGCCTCAGCATCATATAGCCAGATGATCTTGACAATGTTTAAATGATTACTATTCAGTAACCGAAAGCTGTTACCTTACATATCAACGTACAAATAATTTATATATATCATTAAAATGACGATTGGTTAACGCATCGCACATATTAAAATTCAGTCATGAAAAGCTAATTATAATATAATACTTCATAATGAAATGATTAATATAACAAATTAGATGTAAATACAAAAATTAATTCAATAATCTTTTCATAGTGATTAAAAATATATTGTTATGACCTCTTTAGTCCTGGTTCAGCCAACCCAATATATACTGAAAACAATAGTTTTTGGGATCAATACATGCTTTATGACTTAAAAATGGAAAAGAAAATAAATATATAGTACTTTGCTTGTATTTGTTTACAAAGTTTAAAGTCGTATCTATTAATACCGATTGATCATTTAACCCATGCACAATTAAAATTTTTGAATTGTAGCCATCTTTATGAATAGGAGAAGCTTTTTCTAAGTTAGCGTCATTTGTATTTCCAAAATATTCAACGACTGCATTATCTCCAAGCCCTTTTGATTTTGTAAATAACACATCTGTAACTGGCGCTAAAGCAATCACTCTATCTACACTGTTTTCGTTTAACAAGGCCAATTGCCCACCTACTGAATGACCTAATAAGATAATCTCATCTTTTGATTTATAATAATCCGTCTCTTTAAACGTTTTGATTGCTTGTTTAATATCTTCAAAGGGTATCGGCCATCTATGCTCGCCTCTACAATATTCAATATTAACCACATTAAACCCTTCATTTAAAAACGTTTCAACTAAAGGTTCCATTAGCTTTTTGCTAAATTTTTGTCTCCAATACCCTCCATGAATAAGTAATATCCATTGCCCATTACTATTTTCTTTTTGATATACTTCAAAAAAATTTTCTTCATGATCCGAATACATTATTTTTTCCATTTAAAAACCACCCCTATGTTCTAAATACAATACACAACATGTCTTTATTTAATTTTTTCATACCAAAACGCCTTGTAGTTTTTAATATCCATTTACCTATAACCAAATCACTGAACTTGTAAACAATTGATATAAGTGCTTTTTTAATTAAAACTTGTAGAATAATTACTATTATTTAAAAACCGCCTTATATGATTTTAATTATAAAAACTAAGCATTAATTTTTCATTTTTTAGTATCTACTTTAAAGGAAGCATATTCATTTATATCTTAAATTTTTAAATATCAGTCATGTGTTTTTTTAATGTCTAATGCAATTTGAATTTGGTTTTCTCTTTCTGTAACGGCTGAATCTATATCGCCTTCATTCACTAAATTAATTACTTTAATAGCATATCTGAGGATACTATAGCATGACCACGCATAGCTCTGTTGAAGTAGCACATAAAAAAACGCGAGATGCAAATTTACTTACCTCTGATTTTAAGTTCATGTCATTAGAAATGCTTGAGATTTTTTAGTAAAGTTGGAAGAAATATATTGGAGTGATTAATGTGGGCGAAAAAGAATTTTTCCAAAGATTATTAGCTATTTCTAACGAAGGTTTAAATTATTCTAAAGATCCATATGACATTGAGCGATACAATAACCTATTTGATATAACGCAAAAATTTATAAATACGCATTTAACACAAAAACCTATAAATTTTCACAAAGAGCAAGGTTATCCAACACCCAAAATCGACGTGAGAGCGTTGATCCTAGACCATAACGATCATATTTTATTAGTGGAAGACTCTAAAACTAAATTATGGGCACTACCAGGCGGATTTGCAGAAATAGGCATATCACCAGTTGAAAATATAATTAAAGAGGTTAAAGAAGAAACAGGATTAAATACTACTGTCAAAAATCTCATCGCTGTTTACGATACAAATAAATCGAATCCAGAGAACGCCTTAGCGCAATATTACAAACTAATATATTACTGTAAAAAATTAAGTGGCAATTTAACGACTAGTATTGAAACTAGTTCAGTAGCTTTCTTTGACTTAAAAAGGCTACCGGTGCTATCAACTAAAAGAAATACTGAACAACAAATCATTGATTGTTTTAATAACAAAAATGGAAAAACCATTATTGAATAATATGAACTTCCTCTACTAATTCGTGGTATTTTTGTTTATTTCTTTTATCCTATAATTAGTAGAGAAAACATCATTAATCTTTTAATATTCAAACAAGGGGTTATATATAGAAAATTGGATTAATTTTATAGTGATGTCTTTATTGATTCTCATCGCACCAGGCCAAAGCTTTTTGCTGTTATAAAAAACAGCATACACGTTGGAATCAAAAGTGGCATTTTCACAACTTTAAGGATAGCAAACGCCTATTTAATTTACGCAATTTTAGCCACTTTAGGCCTTATTTTTATATTAGTAAGTTCCCATACTGTTTTTTAGCAATCAAAGTATTAGGTGCTCTATATATTGTTTATTTAAGTCTTAACAATATAATTAATGCGCATAAATTCAACTATCAAAGGATTGATTCTGTAAATACGAAAAAAATAAATTTGTTTAACGCTTATAAAGAAGGATTTACTACTATGATTTTAAATCCAAAGGCTATTTTATTTTATATTAGTATCTTATCCCAATTTATAAACCATCAGAACAATGAAAGTGTACAAGGCGCAATACTTTCAGGATTGTTTATTGTAACTGTAATAACGTGGTTTAGTTTGTGTACTTTTATATTTAATTATGTAAAAGCAATTTTTCAAAAACCTAAATTTAAAATGGTTTTTGACTACATTATTAGTATTACCTTAATTGCGCTATCAGTTAAAATTTTGACCACAAAACAATGATATATTTGTAACGTAAATTTTTAATCCATTAAACTGAGATATAAACTAGTGTCTCAGTTTTTTGATCTTACTTCGAGATATTAATCAATATCTTTCATTCTGAACCATCACTAAATCTTATCAAATTCACAATTATTTTCTATGTTATGATTCATTTTAAATTATAGAATATCATATTAAAACAACCACCCTAGTGAGTGGTTGTGACAGTAAATTTTAAATTATATACAATAAAGTTAATAAATTTCATAACTTTGTCCCGTTTGAATGCCTTCGACGCTTTTTATATATTCTAATGCAACTCTTTTTAATGGCACTGGTTTAAAACCGGGAAAATACGCCTTCAATTGATCTGGAGACTCTTCAAAAACATTTGGACTAACTGTATTAATACGAATTCCTCTCGGTGCTTCTGCAGCTGCTGATTTAGCAAAGGTCTTTACACCACCATTTGCTAAAGCAGATGATGCGCCTTCAAAAATAGGGCAATCCATAATGACACCTGTTGTTAATGTAAAACTGCCACCATCATTAATATACTCCATCCCTAATAAAACCAAATTAACTTGTCCTTTCAACTTACTATCGATGCTTATATCATTTAATTCTGGTGTCATTTCATTTAATGGGCCAAAATGTGCAGCTCCTGTGGCACTTATAACAGCATCAACCTTGCCTACTTCTTTATACATTTGCTTAATGCTTTCAGTATCAGTAATATCTACTTCAACGTCCGCGTTATGTCTAGATGCACCAATGACTTTATGCTTTTTTTCTAACTCCTTTTTTAGAACAGAACCTAATAAACCTGTATATCCTATTAATAATATTTTCAAACCCACCACCCCTTTACTTAAAGTTAACAACCGGAAAAGAAAAAGTAAATTTATTTATTTCAGAATATTGAAATAATTTAAAAACTCAAAAATTTATGCAATTTGTAACCAAAAGATATATAGTCAATAAAATAAATAACCACTCCGAAGAGTGGTTGCACAAAATTTGTTTGGGTAAATGTCTGAAGTTTACCTGTATATAGATTATCATATCATTTGTATTTACTGTATAAGGGTATTCCCTAATATTAATATATCTTTGAGCCACTACCAATTGATATGTGGGACGCCTATGAGTTTAGCGCATTAAAGCTTTCTAATGGGATGGTAAAGATTAAAAAGGCTTTATAAACATTCAAATAATATTATTTAAAAAAAGCACTGTATTGCACATAAATAACGAGTTACATATTTAAGTAATTAAGGCTTATTACATTATGTGATTTATATTATCGAAGATGCTTTATAATTCGAAGATTTCATTTATTTAAAAACAATAATCAACACGTAATATTTCTAATCGTTTTAACTACTTAGTTATAATTTGCAAACAGCTCGGATGTATGAAATAAGTTATTTCTCCAATATTTATTTTTATACTACGTTGTTCGAAAATAGTATTTTTATTTTCAATCAACCATTCTATTGGTGAGTCATAAATATCATTTATAACTACGTCTTTCATATTTGTAAGATCAGTCCAAGTGCCAATTAAATTTGCATAAATATGAGTCATATCAACACTCCTTTTCTTCATACCTTATTATTAATTTCTAGAAATATAGTAAATTTTAACATATCGTATATTTCCTCTCCACTATGCGTGTATATTGGACGGTTAAAACAGTTTTCATCCATTACACAAAAATATACAAATTTCTTATAATAATAAGATGTTTGCACACATTTATTTTTAATATAGTGCAATTAAATTATAACAATAGTTTTTTAGGAGGAGCTAAATGAAGAAAGCCTTTTTTTATTAATATCAAGTTTCTTAATTTTATCCGCATGTAGTAATAGTGAAGATAGTAAATCGAGTGATAATAAAGAAACTGAATCATCATCTAAAGACACGAAAAAAATTATACTAAAGACGACGATACACAATCTGATATTGATAAAAATACTAGCGAAAATAAGACAGGTGCTAGCAATACTCAAGCAGCTGATACTGTAAACAAGCAAGATGAAACTTCTGAAGAACGTCCACACATACAAAATAAAGATAACATACAAGAAAAGAATCCTAATACAAATGCTGAAGACCAAACACAACAAGGCAATAGACCCTTCGGCGTTATCCCGCCAAAAGGTATGACAAGCGAAGAATATCAACTTCTAGAAAATAATATACCTAAAGCCAACAATGTCTCAAATGAAGAATATGAACAGCTATTAAATGAACAAGTACAAAAGATAGCAAATGAAAATAACCATTCAATAGAAACACCAATGGGCACATTTACGCCAAATAATCAAAATGAAAATCCAGGGCAAAATCAAAAAATAGATTTAAATTCAATGCCTGCCGGAGATTTTTCAACTGAAGGTATGTCTGAAGAAGCACAAAATGAAATAGATAAGCTTACAAGACAAAAAGATTTTGAAGGTTTATCACAAGAAAAACATAACGATAGCGTATCAGAAATTATGAATGATGAAATAAATAAAAATTAAACACCTTCAACTGTATCTTTTTTCGATAAAATGATCATGCTAAAATTTTATTTTTATTGTATCGAAGCAAATATAAACGTTTAATTAAATATCAAAATAGATATTTAAACAAATACAAAAGAGGTGTTTTATGAGATTTAAAAAGAGCTTGAAATATTCACTTGTCTTTTTTTAATTATTACTTTTTTAACAATTATTTTCAGACCAGCTGAAACAGAAATCAGCGAAATAATTCACGCGCCCTTTCTCAAAATGTTTATTTTAATTAGTAACAAATTTATAAAAACATTAACTATCAGTTTACCTGCAACAATCGTAATATTTTTTGTATATTATTTTTATATTTTAAAATCACAATAATGTTACCCTTTTGTTTTATTTATTGGCTCTTTGTCAAAGAGGACT
>NZ_JAESKF010000001.1:0-109886 GCF_017891975.1 Staphylococcus sp. GDY8P131P | reverse complement strand
ACTAATTTGTGTTATCAATAACACGTTGTTTTTGAATCAACATTTAATGTTGAATTCTGAATTAACGTTGACATATTTCAATTCAGTTTTCAATGTTCATTGATGCGTTACAAGAATTAATTGTAACATTAAGTTTTTGTTAAGTCAATAATAAATTTTGTTTATTTTTATTTAACTTTATTTCGTTTGTTAACTCAACATTTAATATTGTATAACCATTCAAAGGTTTTAACAAGTGTCAAATTTACACTTTGTAATATTTTTTTGTTTGGTTTGTTTTTGGTTGCCATCTCGTTTTGACGACTTTTATATAATATCAAGTTTAATCACAATCGTCAATTCAAATTCTAAATCTTTTTAGTTAAATTTTACCTTAGAGATAACTATTTATTTTTAATATGTATTAAAATATTAAAAAGTGTAAGTATTTTGATGAATTATAGGATGATTTTGAGTATATCCATTCAATTAAGTTTCCAAAATGGAAGTATATTGGAACCATTTAACTGCGCTTATAAATCAATTTACTTCTTTCATTTGTTGTTTCTTCTATATTATAGATAAGAAAAAGGCTTCGTTAATAAAACGAAGCCTCACACTTTAGTAAATTAATTTTTATAAATTTTAATCGATGCTATTATTTTTCATTATCTTGGCAATCTTTACATAAACCATAAATTTCCATACGGTGGTGCGTTACATCGAAGTTTGTTACGTGCTGAGCTAACTGTTCAACTTCATGGAGTTGTGGATAGTGGAAATCTACGATCTTGCCGCAATTTTCACATATAACATGATAGTGATTATGTGTGTTGAAGTCGAAACGGCTTGAAGCATCTCCATAAGGTAATTCTTTTACAATATCTATGCCTTTAAATACACGTAAGTTATTATATATAGTTGCAACACTTATATTTGGAAAATCAGGTGAAAGTGCTTGATAAATTTCATCAGCTGTTGGATGCGTTTCTGAAGCAATTAAAAACTTTAAAATGGCTTGTCTTTGTGGCGTTATTCTAATGCCATTATCTCTTAACGATGCTATTGAATCTTCTAATTGATGTTCAACTGTTTCCATCTCTGCACTCATTTCCCTCACCATCTTTCTATTTAATAATAATTATTACTTAATATTAATATAACGGTTGAGTTAAGGAAATGTCAATAACTAAAGCTCATTTCAATCAATATCCTGCTTGAGGGTTAACCACATTCTCAATTAGCTCATGGTTATTGAGAAAATATACTAGATTTCTTTGGAAAATATCAGTTACTTCTTCCTGATTTTCTATCCCATTCCCCGTAATGTGCGCTGTTATTGAAATGTTATCTAGGTTGTAGAGTTGATTATCTGGATTTAATGGTTCATTTTCAAACACGTCTAAATATGCATGTCTTATCAATTTGTCTTTTAAAACGTTAGCTATAATATTTTCATCCACGATAGTGCCTCTGCCTACATTAATAAACAATGCAGTATCTTTCATCGCCTCGAAATGGCTTCTTTGAAGTAAATGAATCGTATCTTTTGTTTCCGGTAATGTGTTTACAACAATATCCGCTTCAGGTAGAGCTGATGTCAACTCATCAATCGCATATACTTGTGAAAAACCGTCTACTGAATGTCCTGAAGTATTGACGCCTTGAACAATTACATCCATTGCATTTGCTATTTTCGCTGTTTTTTGTGCAATACTACCTGTTCCTAAAAATAAAACTTTTTGTCCACTAACTCTTTTACCAGTTAATTTAGAATCATAATATTTATGTTTTTGATTAATGAAAGAAGTGCTCATATGCTTATAATCGTCTAAAATAAAAGCTATGATGAATTCGGACATTTGTTTAGCGTGCACACCCTTCCCATTAGTAAGTAATATGTTTTGGTTATCAATGTACTCTAATGGTAGCTTATTAACCCCAGTGGAATACCAAGCTAGCCACTTTAAATTTGGACATTCCTCTAAGAATGTTTGATCTATTGCACTATCATATCCAAATAAAATATCTAGATCTTTTTTATCGTTATCATTTATTTCCGAAATACCACTCGTAAATACAAAATTTACATTTGGAAAAGTATCAACTAAATCTCCTTCTAATCCATCCAATCGTTTTAAACTGACAGCCTTCATCTAATCTCACCCCAAAATAGCTTTTAGTTCTTCCATTTGTGATTTTACTTTAACCTTTTCAATTACATCTATAATAATACCATTTTCATCTAAGACAAATGTAGTTCTTACTATCCCCATAGATTCTTTACCAAAAGATTTTTTTAATTGATACACACCAACTTCATTAGATAATTGATAATCCTCGTCTATCAGCAAATCAAAATTCAAGTTAAGTTTATTGCTAAAATTTTGGTGTTTTTTCTTTGTATCTCCACTGATACCATATACTTGTGTATCAAGTTTATTAAAATAAGATAAATTATCTCTAAAATCACATGCTTCTGTAGTACAAGTTGGCGTATTATCTCTAGGATAGAAGTAAATTACTGCTTTACTTCCTTTAAGCGTTTCATTAGAAATAATGTCCCCATTTTGATTTTCTAGTTTGAATTTGGGAAATTGATCTCCTTTTTTTAACAAATAACTCACCCTATTTCTTTTTAATATTAATTATATGATACGATAATAAACGAAAATATTAAATTAAAAGAGGTTGATATTAATGAAATTTACTGAAAGTGAAAGACTTCAAAATTTTTCAAATGAATATATATTAGGTGGCGTCAATTCGCCTTCTCGTTCATATAAAGCTGTAGGAGGTGGTGCTCCAGTAATGATGCAATCTGGAGAAGGCGCTTATCTATATGATGTAGATGGAAATAAGTATATTGATTATTTACAAGCATACGGCCCAATTATAACTGGTCATGCGCATCCTCATATTACAAAAGCAATTCAAGACCAAGCTGCACTGGGTGTTTTATATGGTACACCTACAGAGTTGGAAATAGACTTTGCCAAAAAATTACGCGATGCAATTCCTTCATTAGAAAAAATTCGTTTTGTAAACTCAGGGACAGAAGCTGTGATGACAACCATACGTGTAGCCCGCGCATATACTAGAAGAAATAAAATAATCAAATTTTCAGGTCAATATCACGGTCACTCAGACCTAGTATTAGTAGCAGCTGGCAGTGGACCTTCCCAATTAGGTTCTCCTGATTCAGCAGGTGTGCCTCAAAGCGTTGCGCAAGAAGTTATCACAGTACCTTATAATGATATCGACGCATATAAAGAAGCTATTAATTATTGGGGGGATGACATTGCGGCAGTTTTAGTGGAACCGATTGTTGGAAATTTTGGTATGGTCAAACCTAAACAAGGTTTTTTAGAACAAGTAAATGAAATCACACATAATAATGGAAGTTTAGTAATTTATGACGAGGTCATTACTGCCTTTCGTTTCCATTATGGTGGTGCGCAAGATCTTTACAAAGTTTACCCCGATTTGACTGCTTTTGGGAAAATTATCGGCGGTGGCTTGCCAATAGGCGGTTATGGCGGCAAACAAGAGATAATGGAACAAGTCGCACCATTAGGTCCTGCGTATCAAGCTGGAACGATGGCTGGTAATCCATTATCGATGAAAGCAGGTATTGCTTTATTGGAAGTATTAGAACAAGAAGGCATATATGAACATCTCAACGATTTAGGAAAACGCTTAGAGGAAGGCTTGAATGAACTAATTCAAAAACACCATATAACTGCAACTGTTAATAGAGTATATGGTGCATTGACGCTTTACTTCACAAATGAAGTTGTCACACATTATGACCAAGCTGAAAATTCAGATGGAGAAGCGTTTGCTAAATTCTTCAAACTCATGTTACATCAAGGAATTAACCTTGCACCATCCAAATTTGAAGCATGGTTTTTAACAACTGAACACACTAAAAAAGATATAGATCAAACATTAGCAGCTGTAGATTATGCATTCAGTCAAATGAAATAAACTTGAATTTTATAGGGAATCGTTGTATAACAAGTATAAACATTATTTTATTAAATATACGAAGGAGCGGTACATTTGAAATTAGGAGCACGTATTCTGAAGACAGGTATAGCTATTATACTTGCTTTGTTTATCGCTTCTCTGTTCCCTGATGAAGCAGGATTAAAAGCAATCGCTGCAGTCAGTGCGGTAATCGCGATGCAACCAAGTGTTTTTCGTTCCATTAAAACAATTTCAGAAAGAGCAATTGGTAACCTCATAGGTGCATTACTTGCAGTTGTTATGGTTACAGTTTTTGGTAATAATCCAGTAATCATGGGTGTTACCGTTATACTATTAATTGCCATTTTATTCCGTTTTAATTTGGAACATGTAGCTACACTTGCAAGTATAACTGCATTAATAATTATGGGAACACATACTGGTAACTTTTATGTTTCTGCATTTTACAGATTTGTACTTGTTATGGTAGGTGTAATTAGTTCTTCTGCAGTTAATCTTTTATTTTTACCCCCTAAATTTGAGTCGAAAATTTACTATAACGCTTTGAATATTTGTTCAGACATATTTGTATGGTTCAAACTTGTTTTAAATGACACATCTGAATATCATCATATCAAAGAAGATAGAGGCCTAATTAGCAAACGTATTTCGAAGTTAGAGCAAACATTTGAGTATTATGAAGAGGAAAGACCTTGGACTAAAAAGCAAATGTACGCACAAAACAGAAAAAAAATACTCTTCAAGCAAGTTGTTCGAAGTACACGTCAAGCTTATGATGTATTAAAACGAATGAATCGATACCAAAATGATCTTCATAATTTAAATAATGAATTACTACTACAAATTAAATTAGAGATTGATTTGCTAATCGCTTATCATGAACAAATTTTTATCAGTCTTTCAAAAAAAGCACGTTACGACGTTAGCCACTTCGACAGTCAAATTGAGAATCCGCAAAAAAAAGATTTAATGGATGCCTTTCAACGTGAAATTATCAAAGATCCTTACCAAACAACATATTCTTTCGCTAATATCATGCAGATTATTTCATCCATAGAAGAATATCGTTATACTTTAGAACATTTAGATCGGTTAGTTATTAGTTTCTTTTCTTATCATCAAAATGATAATGAAATTGAAATTGAAGAAGAAGATTTCGATTTATAAATAAAAAGAGGCCGGACGTCATATTGTCCTAGCCTCTTTTTTATTATTAACTGGCGTTGTCTCAAAAAGCAACACAATAGATTTTTTGCTCACTTTTCTACCTATTATAAATTTTGAATACTATATAGGTGTTCATACGTTCCGTTTTTAGCTAATAACTCTTGATGCGTACCACTTTCTACTATCTCACCATTTTCAATAACTACTATTTTATCTGCATGTGTAATTGTAGATAATCTATGCGCGACAATCAATGTAGTACGATTTTCACTTAAGATATTCAATGCTTCTTGAATAATAGATTCGCTTTCTAAATCTAGTGCACTCGTCGCTTCATCTAATATAATAATGGGTGGATTATTAAGGAAAATACGTGCTATAGAAATACGTTGTTTCTGGCCACCAGAAAGTTTAACGCCTCTTTCTCCAACTTCTGTATCATACCCTTCTGATAATTCCATAATAAAATCATGTGCGTTAGCCATTTTTGCAGCAGTAATGACTTCCTGGTCTGTAGCATTCGGTCTACCTAATAAGATATTTTCTTTAATCGTATCTGAGAATAAAATATTATCTTGCTGAACTAACCCAATTTGATGTCTTAAACTACCAGTTAAATATGATTTAATATTAGTACCATCTATTTTAATTTCACCATCTGTTACATCGTAAAATCTTGGGATGAGATTAATCAGCGTAGATTTACCTCCACCACTCATACCAACAAAAGCGACAGTTTCGCCCTCTTCAATATCTAAATTAATATGATTTAATATAGTAGATTCTTCATTATTGTATTTGAAACTAACATCATTTATTTCAATACGCCCTTCTTTAATCTCTAAAGGTAAAGCACCCTTTTTATTTTTAATATCATAACCTTCGTCCATCAATTGGAAAACACGGTCCATAGACGCAAAACTTTGAGTTAATGTAGTAAATGAAGAAACTAGTCTACGTAAAGGGCCGAAGAGTTGTTCAAGATAACCGACAAATGCAGCTAGTGTCCCTACTGTAATAGACCCATTGATAGCTAAAACAGCGCCTG
Source organism: Staphylococcus sp. GDY8P131P (assembly GCF_017891975.1). Classification (NCBI taxonomy): domain Bacteria; kingdom Bacillati; phylum Bacillota; class Bacilli; order Caryophanales; family Staphylococcaceae; genus Staphylococcus; species Staphylococcus sp. GDY8P131P. The sequence continues at coordinate 103,699 of NZ_JAESKF010000001.1, read as the reverse complement.
AGCCTATAATGATAAGTGGTCCTAAATCTGTTACTGTATTAATCGCTGAAAAAGAATAGGCATTCCATCGTGTATGTGTAAAGGCACGCTGTAAAAAATTACTGTTATGTTTATCAAAATTAGCTGCTTCGTTATCTTCGATAGCAAAACTTTTAATAACTGACATACCTTGTACACGTTCATGTAAAAAGCCTTGTACTTCTGCTAATGCTTGAGATCTTTTTCTTGTTAAGTTTCTTAAGCGTCCAAAGAAGAAATACACTGTTAAAATATATATTGGGAAAATAATGATTGCTGCTAATGTTAATTTCACATCTAAAACAAACATAATAGATAAAGCGATAACGATAGTGATACAGTCAAGCCAAATATTCATTAACCCTGTTAAAATAAAATCTTTGGTCTGCTCAACATCATTAATCACTCTTGAAATAACTTGGCCCGCTTGATTATTAGCATAAAATCTTGAGCTCAAAGCTTGCAAATGGTTATATAACTTTTTACGAATGTCATATAAAATTTTATTACTCGTCCATTGCGCTAAGTATTGTCTTAAAAATTCTATCGGTGGTCTAACAATCACAAAAATGAATATTGCTATACCTAATGCAATTGCTAATCTTGTAAATTTTTCTTCAATAGTGATTGCCCCATTATTAATAATGTTATCAATAACATATTTAATTAATAATGGAATCAGCATTGGAATACCAAATTTTAATATACCAACAAGTATAGTGGCAATGATCCGCCATTTATATGGTCTTACGAATTGTAAATATCTGCGAATCATATAACTTACTCCTCCCTGCTTATTTCAGCAAATGAAACAGCCTTCGTTGAATTTCAACAAGGCTGTTAATACAATTTATCTTTGACTAGGTGATTATTATCGTGCATTTGCTGTGATTTTCAAAATTAAATAATTATTTTGTATTGTTTATACCTATCTAACTATATACGATAAATCACTTAAATACATTAAATCTGCTTAATAATCTCTAATCTTTTTAAATCTTTCACGCCAGACTTTAATAAAATCTGGAGCAAAGGGACCCTTTTTCTGTTCGATCCATTGTTGTAGAATATCTACATTTCTTCTTAAAATAATATCAATATCAGAAGAATAATTCATTTGCTTCATATGTTGCTCATATTCATCTTCATCTAAAAGATGATATTTACCATTAGGATAGACTTTAATATCTAAATCGTAATCAATGTATTTCAAAGCTTCCTCGTCGCATACAAATGGTGAGGATAAATTACAATAATAATAAACGCCATCTTCCCTAAACATACAAATAACATTAAACCAGTACTCAGAATGGAAATACACAATTGCTGGTTCTCTTGTAATCCATGTGCGATTATCACTTTCTGTTACTAATGTATGGTCATTGCCACCAATGACTACATGATCCGTACCCTTTAAAATAGTCGTTTCAGACCAAACACGATGTATATTACCATCATGTTTATAACTTTGAATTTTTATTGTCTGACCTTCTTTAGGTATGGATTCTTTCACCATGCTCCACACCACCTTTTCTTATTTCACACATTGAATTATAACATAATTATGCTTAACAGAACGACCCTAACTGTTGGTTATCAAAAATTTATATATTTTGGACATACTTACTGGAAAATTATAATTCTCCCTATCTTCTAATTTCATCCATACCATATTTTCAGATAAAGTAACTTCTTGTGGATTAACTTGGGTTTTTGCTAAGTACACGTTGATATCCCAAGTTATATGCGTAAATTGGTGTTTCAATGAATAAACAGGTTTATGTTGAAACTGAATATTCGTTGATAATTGTGCGTTTACACTTTCATCACCTGTAGCTTCAAACATTGGGAATTCCCACATATTGTTTAACAGCCTTTGTGTTCGTTTTTCAATAAGATAAGCGCCGTCTGTGTTTTTTATAATATACACATTTTGTTTTATATGTTTTTTCTTCACTTGTGTAGTTTTCACCGGTAATTGTTCAACTGTTCCTTGTTCAAAAGCTTCGCAATGTGCTTGAACGGGACAAAATAAACACAATGCGTTTTTTGGAGTACAGATTAACGCACCTAATTCCATCATAGCCTGATTAAAAGTACCAGCCTTTTCTTGAACATAAGGCGCTAACTCATTTTCAAAAGCTTTTCTTGTAGATTGTAATTTAATATCTCGATCATCATTATTTAGCCTAGACCAAACCCTAAAAACATTACCGTCAACAGTTGCTAATGGCTTATTGAAAGCAATACTCATTACAGCTGCTTGAGTATAAGGTCCTACGCCTTTAAGTTTTCCAAAAAGTTGCGGATCATCTGGGACTTCCCCATTATAAGATTCATAGACATCTTTTATAGCGGTATGAAAATTACGTGCTCTACTATAATAACCAAGCCCTTCCCAATATTTAAGTACTTCATCTTCGTGAGCTTTGCTCAATTCATAAATAGTCGGGAACCTACTGATAAATTTGTGATAGTAATCAATTACAGTTTTAACTTGTGTTTGTTGTAACATAACTTCACTTAACCAAATATAATACGGATTAGTGGTTTCTCTCCATGGCATTTGACGTTGATTTTCTTCAAACCATGTAACGAGATTATTTTTAAATTGCGATTTATTTAACATGTTATACATCTCTTTCTATGCGTCATTCTAAAACTTTTTTTCTTAATTTTAGTATGTTAATTTTATTATTTAGTATATTAGATTATAATAGATATAATATCGAAATGAAATGAGAGGATACTTATGGATACAGGTACGCATATTGTCATGGGTATCGGTTTAACAGCTTTAGCAACACAAGACCCTGCAATGACCGGTTCATTTGCAGCTACAGCCACCACATTAATTATTGGTTCTTTGATACCTGATAGCGACACAGTTTTAAAGCTTAAAGATAATGCCACTTATATATCAAACCATAGAGGGATAACACATTCAATACCTTTTACAATTTTATGGCCGTTACTTATAACTTTATTTATATTTACGTTTTTTAAAAATATTGATACTGGCCATATTTGGTTGTGGGCACAGCTTGCAGTATTTCTTCATGTTTTTGTAGATATATTTAATTCTTATGGTACTCAAGCACTTAGACCAATTACAAATAAATGGATTCAACTCAGTGTAATTAATACGTTTGATCCAATCATTTTCTCCTTGTTATGTATTGGTATCATACTTTGGATAATAGGTTTACATCCTTACATTTCATTCTTCCCTATTGTTGGAATACTCGTTGTCTATTATATTATTCGCTTTAGAATGCAAGCAATAATTAAGCAACAAGCATTAAAACAAATTAAACAAGAGCATAACCCAGTCAAAGTTTTCGTTGCGCCTACAATGCGTTTTATGGAATGGCGTGTAGCTATTCAAACAGAAGCACATGATTATGTGGGGCGTAGTTACGGCCGCAATATCGTTTTTAGTGATAAATCAAAACGTCATTCATTTCCGAGTAACGATTTAATGAAGTATGTAAAAGACGATAAAAATATCAAAACATTTCTTAACTTTTCATCTATCTATCGTTGGCAAACAAGAAAATTGGATGATGATACAACGGAAATTAGATTAATTGATTTACGTTATTTAAAAAATGGACATTATTCTTTCGTAGCGATTGCTCATTTAGATGAATGTATGAATATTGATCATTCTTATATCGGTTGGGTATTCAGTGAAGATAAATTACAAAAAAAATTATTTGCAAAGTAAACGTTATAAATTAAAAAAATAGGAAGTAATCATGTACTATATCATTGATTACTTCCTATTTTTTAATCTTTTATTAGCGTAAACTGAACTAAATAAAATCAGTTTTCTAATGTTTTTTCATGTCTTTAGATGTTTCAATATGCCCATTCTCTATTTCGTTTGTTGTACTGTTTTCTTTAGATTGATTCATTATTGGAGCAAAAAATCGGAATTTTTTGTATGCTGTTATTCTATACATTGCAAATATCATAATACAAACTGTTGCTACAAAAAATAGGTAATAGAAATGATAGGGGACATTATTCAAACTTAATGCGCCTAAAACGACAGATTGTGAAATACCATCAACGAGATAAAATAATGGGTTTAGCATTAAAATATGAGTGAATAATGTTGAATAACTTGACGGTATGAAAATAATCGGTACAATAAAAAACATTATAAATGATAGGACATACATTATCATATCTACATTTTTTCTAATGACTGTAAATAAACCAATCAGTGTGGAAGTTATCACTACAAAGATTGTAGACATGACCACAAAATACAATGCAGATGGTATAGAACTTTCAATATTTACTGGAGTCATAAAGATAATGAACATTAGTGCAATAAACATTAAGAGATTAGAAATAACAGCTATAACAATATTTTGAAATATTGGGTTTAAATTATACAGTTTAGTAGTAAAATATTCTTTTTTAAACAAATGAACGCTGTGATAAATTGCCATCCAAATAAATATGAAACTTGTTAAAGCTGCTAATCTAAAATAGCCTCGAGCTTGTTTTATTTCTTCTGTACCATTTATTTTAAAAATAAACATTAATAACCATAATAAAAGGATGCTTACAACAAAAGGTATTACAAACCATTTCCATTGTCCTTTTAAGCGATGAAACAAATGTTTACTTAAATATGGTGTGTTTTTATAAAAATTAATTATATTATCTATCATTTACTACACCTACAATTCAATATATATCCATTTATTATTTTTGAAGTCTGCCATAAAATAACCTTCGTCTGATTTAGTTATCCAAAAATTATTATCTATATTAAACTTATTTTTTAATTTTTCCTTATCTTTCATTGGGATAGTAAAACCTGCTAGTTTATTTTGGTCATTAAATATCATTGTTATTGGCTGTTGCGTAATTGGCACAATAAAACGATCATTTCCACCTGCTTCTGGTACAAGTGAATCTGTCACAGTACTGTGTTTTTTATGTAAGTGACTATTATAAAATTCATAGTAATTGCTATAATTATTACTCATAAATGGTGCAAGTGATTTACCACTGTGTTCCTCAAATAACCCAGCTGGGTCAAAATAACGTATATCTTTTTTACTAACTTTATAAGACTGGTTATCAACAGTAACTTTATAACTTTTACTGTTTTCCCCAGTAATTGTAATAAAAGCATATTTAGTCGCTTTTAAATCTTTATCACTTTCCATGTTTTCAAGTTTGATTGAATCGTCTAAAACAATGCCATAAGCTAGTTTTTCTTCATAAGGATTTTTCGATTGATTTTGTATAGAAGCTTGGTCTTCGTTCTGACCAATTTTAATTTTCCCTATATCGTTAAACATTAACAACGCCGTTAAAACCATTCCTAAAATAAAAATACTAACCCATATCCAAATTCTTACTAGAACAACAGGGGGTTTGACGTGATTATATCTATCTACACGTTTGAAGTTATAGGTTAATTCAGGTGTACGTGTTCTATTTTCTTTCCAATCTAGATCAAAATTCTTTTTTTCATCATCTGTTTTTAAAGAATTTCTATCTCTTTCATGATCTTTAAATAGAGGGATAACTTGTTTAATGGAGCCTTCCATTCTAAATTGTCCATGAGAAATCCAAGCTATATAATTACTTGCTTTTGTAATTCTTTCTACATTGTCATCTATCATAACAATGGTTAAATTATTGTTTATGTATTCATTTGATAGCTCAATTGCTTTTTCAAAATATTCATCAGTTAAATTTTGCAGTATTTTATTAAAAATAATAATATTTGCTTTCGAAGTGCGAGAAAGCGTAAAAAGTAAACGCGCATAAGCTTCATCTGAGAGTTCACATATAGGTGTATCGCTTTGTTCTTCTATATGAGCATATTTTAAAACCTGTTCGACTTTATGAGTATTTGTTTTATAAGGAAATAATGTGACTGCATGTGATACATAATCTACCACTGAAATATCTTGCAAATATTTATCATCTATATCTGCATAAAACACATCCATTTTGCGAATAACTTTCCCCTTATCAGGCTTAACTTCACCGCTTAATATACGTCCTATAAGTGATTTTGAAGAACCAGGTTCACCAATAATGCCTAATGATTCACCTTGATAGATATGTAAGTTAATATTATTCAATTCTATATTCTCTGCATCATAACCAAAAGGCTGATACCATTTTTTTGACTTTTTATCTCTATAATAGTGCGTTACATTAAGTAACTTTAAAATAATTGAACTACCCATGCTATCTTCATCCTTCTACAGTTTTAATAATGCTAGAGGCAAACCTTCTTCTGGTTCTGAACTATTAATTCTGAACCCCCATGCAAAAACGCCTTTAAGCCGTTCTACCTTAAAATAATTTCCAGTTCCGTCATTTAATTGATATATTTTACCAAGTTCTACTTTATTTCTATCTATTAAATAACTCTCAGCTATAATGGCTTTACTAGCATATACATCATACTCATTATATATACCGTTCATTTCTGCTTTACGCATTTGTTCTTTATACCCTTGAATTTCATGACGTAATTCTATTTCGCTCATTTCACTCAATTTCTTCCGTTCCATCTTCTATACCACTCTCTTCTAGTTTAGATTTTATTTTATCATATTGGTAACCTTTTCTCATAAGCGTTTCAATTGTTTTATTAATTATTTTTTTACCTGAATATTTTTTTGAAAATTTATTATACGCTTTCTCTAACTCATCTTGTAGCAATATATCTAATGTTTCTTCGGATTGTGAGAAATCCAACGCTTCTATAACTAGGTTAATGGTGTCAAACGTATAACCCTTTTGCATTAGAGATTGTGTTAGTTTTTCTTTTCGTTTTATTTGAGGGCCCTTCTTCTGTTTTAAAATTTTTTTAGCTACTTTTAAAATGTCATCTAACGGCTGTTCCTCAATATAAATAAGCGCATATTCATCAATTAATTTTTGTTCGATACCAGCTTGATGCAATTTTTGTTTGAAAATCTCAGGACCTTTGTCTGTCGTTAAAATCATCGTATTTTTCAAACTATTAGCATAATCTTTATGATCTATTAGTTTTTGTTTATGACAGTATTCTAAAACATTTGCAATAACAGGTTCAGATATATCTTTTTTAGATAAATGTTGCGCTACTTCGTGTTCAGTTCTTTTTCTATAAGATAAATACTGAATAGCTATATTGATAGCTTGTCTATATTGTTCATAGTTTTGAATTTTTTCCATATCTTGTGCTTCAACTATTTGGTCTTTTTTGAGGTTGAAATAGACAAAAGTATCAATATCGATACCCATTTCAAATTCATCATCTAAATATAAATTAAAACGTTCTTTATTATTTTTTTGTACTTCAATTTTTGTGATTTTCGGCATTGTATTCACTCCACTTATAAGAATAACTTATATCGATTATGAATGGAATTATAGTGGTTTTTATATTTAAACATCTACTGAAAAATATGTACTTAATTAAATTATAACATTAAAAAGAAGCGGAACAGAAATCACTTTTCTCAAAAAATGGTTTCGTTGTCCCGCTCCATTAAGGATGGCTAAAAAAGAATAACGTACTGGAGCCTTACATTAAGAGAGGCTCATCTGCACAGTGGATTAAATGAGCTAAAATCCAAATCAAACCATAAATAGTACCAAGAATTAATGAGGACATATGAGTCAAACCACATGGATACACGGTGCTTTAGCATAAATAGCGTTAAAACGGATTGATATAAATTTTTCCTTTATTGTCATTTGATCTGATGCAAATACTAGAAATCAAAACATTACTTACGCTTCAATTCAGAACACCTATGCTATTTATACACCTAACTCTAATAAAGCATTTTTATATTGATCATTAGAGATATACCCCTGTTGTTTCATCTTTTCTAAATCTATCTTTACTCGGTTTATAAAATTGTTTGACATGTCATTAATATTATAAACACTGGGTGCGTTAATTTTACTTGCTAATATAGCACTTTGTAATACTGAAATTTGAGGCAAATTTTGATTATTTTTATCTGTAGTGACTCCAAAATAATAATTTGCGGCTGCTTCAACTGAATAATTATCACTTCCAAAGAATATATTATTCACATAAAAACTGAGTATTTCATCTTTGCTGTACGCTTTTTCAACACGATGTGCAACAAATAATTCTTTGAGTTTACGTGTTATCGATTGTTCATTATCATAAAAATAATTTTTTACTACCTGCTGTGTAATTGTACTTCCACCTTGTACATTTCTATCGCTCAAAGTAGAGAAAATAGCACGTGATGTTCCCTTAATATCAAATCCATGATGCTTATAATATCGTTCATCTTCCATAGCTATAAAAGCGCCTTTAGTATAATCTGGCATATTAGATACAGAAACAAAAGTATCTTTATCTTCAATATTTTGCAAATCATCAACGTCTGCTCGAGACGATAACGCATACATAGCACCTATAAAAATGCCTACTATAACTAATAGTAGAATTAGGAGTTTAAAAAACAGCCCTTTTCCTCTTTTTGTCTTTTGTGATTTTGTGACTGGTTGAAAATAAGTATTGTATTGAGGTTCATTTACAGTATGAGTTTGGGATTTTTTGTGTGTTTGCTTATAACGATCGCTTCTTTTCATGCGGTAGCTCCTTTATATTGCTCTCATATCATTATAAGTGAGTTTATCAATTGTTGGAATTTTTATCTATAGTAAATAGTAAAAATCAGTCCAAGGGTGTATGAGTATATCGTTTTAAGGTTTTATAATAAATAGTTTACTCATCTTTAGGTATATTAACATGACACGCTATTACTTATAAATTACATTTATCAATGAAACGCCTAAGAGACAACAAAAAAGTTAACTCATTCATATAATGAGTTAACTTCTAATTCTAAACTATCTATTCAAACGAATGTTGCTTAATTTAATAAATTAAGCGTTTAGTTGATCTACAATTGCTTTATTAAAATCATCTAAATCGTCGGGTGTACGACTTGTAACAATATTATTATCGACTACTACAGATTCATCGACAACTTGAGCACCTGCATTAGCAAGATCTTTACGAACGTTTAACACCGCTGTTAACGTTCTGCCATTTAAATCATCAGTATCAATTAATATTTGTGGTCCATGGCAAATTGCGAATGTTGGAACATCATTTTTAGTGAAGTATTTAGCAAATGTACCGTATCTACCTTCTGAATCACCACGTAAATGGTCAGGTGAGAAACCGCCTGGTATTAATAAAGCATCATAGTCTTCTGCTTTAGCATCAGCAATACTTACATCTACTGTTTCTTTTGCACCGTGTTTACCTACCACTTCACTATTAGCCTCGTTACCAATAATAACTATTTCATGTCCTGCTTCTTCAATTGCTTCTTTTGGACTTGTTAATTCCACATCTTCAAATTCATTAGTTACAATAATTGCTACTTTTTTAGCCATGAATTATCACCTTTCTCTATTTGCGTTCTATAAACTGTTTAGACTAAAATTTAAATTTTAAACATATCTGATTGAATTTCGTTAACTATTAATCTGACGTATGAGATACTGTCTTAACTTTTTCTTCTAATTGATCCAACAAACCAATCCATTCATCTATATCTTCTACTTTAACTTCATCAGGGTTCACATGATCAATATCATCAATAAATTTCTCTAATCTTTTCTTAATTTGATCAATTGTTTGATTTTCATCCATAATATTTGTAACTCCTTTTTTTCATATATTCTTATATTAACATGGATTTGACAAATTTTGGTAATGTCTGAATAATATTAAACTGAAATAAAAACATCACGTTTTAGAAATGATGATACACATAGTTACGGATCACTTTCCTAATCACAACGAAACCATTATAAAAGGATGTTAAAAATGACTAGTTCAAACTCTGCTTTACCTCATTTTAAAAAGCCTATATCTATATCTCACGACCCTTGGGAAGCCTATAATGACTTTTCAGAACATAATCAATTAACATTAAGTAATATTGAATTTACAACCACCAATTTATGCAATATGCGTTGCAGCCATTGTGCAGTAGGTTATACGCTACAAACTTCAGACCCTACGCCATTGCCAATGGATTTAATTTATCGTCGATTAGACGAAGTGCCCAATTTAAAAACGATATCCATAACCGGTGGCGAACCTATGTTTTCAAAAAAATCTATTAAAAATGTAGTTAAACCCCTGTTGAAATATGCTTTTGACCGTGGCATATATGTACAAATGAATTCTAACCTAATATTGTCATTAGATAGGTATCTAGAGATTGCTGAATATATAGATGTAATGCATATCTCTCACAATTGGGGAACAATTGATACGTTTACTGAAGTGGGTTTTGGTGCTATGCAAAAACAACCACCTTTAAAAGCAAAGCTAAAGTTATATGATCAAATGTTATTAAACACTCGTACACTTTCCGAACAAGGTATGTTTATATCAGCAGAAACCATGTTAAATAAAAGTACACAACCTCACTTAAATAAAATACATAATGAAATTGTTTATGATATGAAATGTCAGAGACATGAAATACATCCGATGTATCCTGCTGATTTTGCAAGTCAACTAGAAGTACTATCATTGAGAGAAATAAAAGAAACTATACATTATCTTTTAGATCATCGTCATCCAGGTACATGGATGCTTTTCGGGACGCTACCAATTTATCCTTGTATTAGGGATGAGGAGGACCAAGCCCTACTTCAAAAGCTTAGAAATGCTCAAAACGTTTCATTGAGAAATGATCCAGATGGGAGAAATAGACTAAACGTCAACGTATTTACTGGTAATATTATTGTCACAGATTTTGGGGATGAAAACGGCACGCTATCTAATATTAAAAATGACAAACTAACAGATGTATTTAGCACATGGCTAAAATCGCCCTTAGCTCAATCCATCAACTGCCATTGCGCTCAATTTAGTTGTTTAGGTCCCAATATACTTGTTAAAAATATGTATTACCCTCAATCAGATTTTAAAGAAAATGAATCAAACATGCGTCGTATATATACTATGGATTAAATAAAGCTGCAATTCAATAAGTTAAATAAAGAGAGCATATCATTTGAAATGTCATAACCTAATCCATCACTCATGACATTTAACTTGATATACTCTCTTTGTTTGTAAGCAATTCGCTTTTATATGTAACTCTCACGGATTTAATACACTTCATTCTATATGTTGTACATTAGCTAAAAATTCAATTGTCTCTTTACTTTCTTGTCTTCTTTCTTTGCGGCGTTTCACCCTTGCTAATGCTGTTTCATGAAACCATGTTTCCGTTTTTGTTTCTGGATAGACTTGTGGCACAGATATTGGTTTGCCAACATCATTCAATGCAACAAATGTTAAAAAGCTAAGTGCTGCTAAATGTCTTTCATTTTTCAATACATCTTCAATTGTAATTTGCACACAAACCTCCATCGAAGAAGTACCTGCATATGACACCATAGCTTCATATGAGACAACGTCTCCTGTTTTGATTGGTTTTAAAAAATCTACGGAGTCTGTAGATGCAGTCACAACTTGTGCGTTACTATGTTTCATTGCGGTAATCGCAGCGATTTCATCTATATTTGCCATAAGCATCCCACCAAACATAGTATGATGATGATTAGTGTCTTGTGGAAATACTTGTCTTGTTTTAATGCTTCTAGATTTTGACATTGCTTTACTATTAGTAGTTCCCATAAAATAACCCTTCCCCTTTTAAAAGCTTAGATAAAACGTATTAAATGAAAGGAGTGGGACAGAAATCGCATTTTTCTTAAACAATTTCATTGTCCCGCTCCAGCAGGCATGAGTAGAAAAAGAATACAAGCGTTAAGACGCTTGCATAAGAACTACTCGTTTTCGTAAATTAATTTTAATCATTAGTCCAATTACCATTTTCAAAAATCAATTCTTGATCACCATTTTCCAGAATACCATAAATAGTTAAATCTGGGCTGCCAATCATAAAGTCTACATGGATTAACGAATCATTCAAACCATGTGCTAGTTTTTCTTCTGTAGTCATGGTCGTGCCGCCTTCAATATTAAAGCCGTATGCTGAACCTAATGCAATATGACAAGACGCATTCTCATCAAATAATGTGTTATAAAATATCGTATTACGGTTTGATATTGGAGAATCATCTGGAACTAAAGCCACTTCACCTAAATGTTTGGCTCCTTCGTCTGTATTTAATAAATCACGTAGCACATCTTCACCTTGTTCAGCAGTAAAATCAACTACTGCACCATCTTTAAATGTCAAGGTAAACCCATCAATAATATTGCCATTATGACTTAACGGCAATTTGTTTGTCACGTACCCATTTACATTTAAACGATCGGGCGCAGTAAATACTTCTTCTGTTGGTATATTAGCAACAAATGCTTGTCCGTTTTCGGTATAACTTGTTGCATCTTCCCATATATGTCCTTTAGGAAGGCCAATTTTTAAATCAGTCCCTTCCGAAATATAATGTAAAGTTTTATAATTCTTATGTTGTAATTTATCAGCATGTTTACTTAAATTAGCAATATGTTCTTCCCAGTTTGTTACTGGGTCATTACCATCTACTCTGACAATGTCTAGAACTTCATCTATAAATTTAACATATGCTTCTTCTACAGATAAATTTGGATATACACGTGCCGCCCACGCTTTAGAAGGAAAAGCAGCTACACACCAAGGAAATTGGTTTTTTTGACTTGCTTCCATATACCCTTTATATGCCGTAGCATATTGCTTTTGAAATGCAGATAATTTATCCCTATCAATACCATTTAATAAATCTGGGTCTTGCGTGATAAGCGCCAAGTTAGCTGCACCACGTTGAACGTAATCCATACGTTTAGCCACTTCGTAATCTTTAACCTCATTAAGTTCGAAATGCTCAACTGGTTCATATTCAAATTTCAAACGCGATAACCGATCATCGCTATACTCAACTTTCACATCAGAAGCGCCTCTTTTATATGCAGCTTCAACTATGTAATGTGTTAATTCCAAAGCATCTACACTTGAACGTATAAATACTGGTTGTCCTTTTTGTATATTCATACCTACTCCAGCTAGAAGCTCGGCGTATTGTTTCAATTTATCTTGTAATTGAACCATGTTTCAACACTCCCTTATTTACGAATTTGTCCAAGTGCGTCTGCAATTGCTGATGCTTCGCTTGGTGTAAATGACGCTTTAGATGTAACATAATCATATACTTCTTTCACTTCTTGTTCATCTGCAGATTTATACTTTTCAGGGTCAATTAAACTTTGATTAACTAAATTTAAACGTTCCCTAATTTCACCGATCATTTCTTCATTGTTCTTTGTCATTACGCTCACCTCTTTTTTATTCATTTTATCAAATTTACTAACCTTGTAAAACTTTTATCCTAATTCCTCTTTAGAAATGATTGAAAAAGCATTAAAATGGGAAATAGGATTATATAATTTGGAGGTACACACATGATTACAGTTGCATTTGTTTGTCTTGGAAATATTTGTCGATCACCTATGGCAGAAGCTATTATGCGACAAAGATTAAAAGATAGAGATATCAATGGTATAGAAGTAACTTCAAGAGGTACTGGTAAATGGAATCTTGGCCAAACACCCCATGAAGGGACACAAAAAATACTAACAGAACACAATGTCCCATTTGATGGCATGATAAGTGAGTTATTTGAATCAGATAACGACTTTGATTATATTATTGCTATGGATCAAAGTAACGTAAATACTATTCAAAGCATTAATCCAAATATTAAAGGACAATTGTATAAATTGTTAGAGTTTAGTGATATGGATGAGACTGATGTACCTGATCCTTATTATACAAATAATTTCGAAGGCGTATATAAAATGGTACAATCATCTTGTGATAATTTAATTGATTTCATTATTAAAGATGCTAATTTAAGAGAGGAGTAACACATCATGCAAAACAAATTAATTCCAGGTATATTATTAGGTGCTGTAATCGGAGGCGCAGCAACACTCGCTGACAAATCTACACGCCAATCATTAAAACAATCAATTAAAGATATTAAAGAAGGCAATCGTTCTCAAAAACCTTCAGCTATTTCAAACATTAAAGATGAAGTCGTATACTGGAAAGATGCAATTGAAGAGATTAGACGCAACAATCCAGAATTAGAACGTTCTTTAAAAAATGCCAAAGACACTTTTGTTGAACGCAAAAACAATCGATTAAATGACTAACGCAAATAGCACTTCATTACTAAATTAACATAGTATAGGTAGAGCATAGCTGATGACTAATTTTAAATCCTATCCTAACTAAAAGATTATTGAAACTATCATCACGCTAACAATGGGCGAGAACAAGAAATCAACTTTCAAATTTCGATTTCTTTCTCGCCCTTTATATATTGATTATTTTCAGCATTTTATTTTTAAAAATTTACTATATCTTAAAAGAATATAGCAACACATATTTACCTTTTATATAATTTAAAGTATATTAAACTGTATACTTTAAATATCAATACATAAGGAGATTTGATATGTCTAAACACGATAAAACTACTTCTAATTTTCTAAATGAAATCAAAGATGATGAAGAAAATAAGAAGCAAAAACACAAGAACGATCAAATTGAACGTGATCGTGTATATATTACACCTAATGAATTTAAATCTAAAACACCAAAAAAAGACAATCAAGCATTTTTTGTATCACGTATCAATAAACCAGCGAAATATACTAAAGATTCGAATTTTTTCTCTTATTTAGTATACAGAATTGGAAAAGATGATGCATCTGGTTTATCAGCACAATTATCGTATTATTTCATGCTATCATTATTTCCAATGCTACTTTTCTTATTATCTATCGTCCCATCTCTCGGCATTAACCAAAAAACGATTAGAAATATGATTAGTGATCATGTGCCGCAAGATTATGCACCTCAAGTAACATCAATCGTTGGTGATATTATGAATAATGCAAGTGGCGGCATTTTATCTGTCGGATTAATTTTAGCACTCTGGTCCGCATCTAACGGTATGACAGCTTTGATGAACTCATTTAATGTGGCCTATGATGTGGAAGATAGCAGAAACTTTATTGTCTCCAAATTATTAAGTGTTCTATTCACGCTTGCGTTAATCATTGTATTACCATTAGCAATCATTTTGCCAACATTTGGTGAACAAATTAGTTCATTACTTTTTGGACCAATAGGTTTAGGCGATCAAATCAAATGGGTATTTAATCTAGTTCGTTTCGCTTTACCTGTCATTGTAGTACTCATTGCATTCATTGTCCTTTATACATTAGCGCCAAATGTTAAGATTAAAATGCTTTCAGTTATACCAGGCGCTATATTTGCAACTATCGTATTTTTAGGTGGTTCATATTTATTTGGTATTTACATTTCAAATTTTGCTAATTACTCTAAAACATATGGTAGTATCGCCGGTATCATTATACTCATGTTATGGTTGTATATTACTGGATTCATCATTATTATCGGTGCGGAAATCAATGCAATTATGCATCAAAGAAAAGTTGTAGCTGGAAAAACACCAGAAGAAATAACAATTGCTCAAATTGAAGACGACCAAAATGATGATGACTACCAAAAAGACAATTAATTTGATTATAATAAACATAAAAGCTAAAACCTAGGCAGACCTTGTCGTATTTCTGCTTAGGTTTTAGCTTTTTTATTGTATTAAATTATGTTGGAATGCATAAATAACAGCTTGTGTTCTATCTTGTACCTCTAATTTGCTTAATACATTACTCACATGTGTTTTAACCGTCTTAATCGTAATGTGGGAAGCGCTAGCTATTTCTTGGTTTGAATAACCTTTTGCAATTAATAATAAGATTTCCATTTCTCGCTCAGTTAACATTTCATACAATTCAGCACGTTGTTTCATGCGATTTCTCATTTTAACTAATACTTCAGCTTCAAATACAGACTCATTGTGATATGTTTTACGAATAGCTTCAGCAATGTCACTCGCACTTGTCGTTTTTAAAATATAACTATCGACACCTGAATCTAAAGCGCGGTACACTTCATTATCTTCAATATAACTTGTTAACATAACCACTTTAATATGCGGCAAATCTTTTTTTATTTGTTCTGTTGCTTCTACGCCATCCATATCATCCATTAATAAATCCATTAAAATTAAATCAGGATGTAGTTCATGTGCTTTTTTTATTGCATCTTTTCCTGATTGCCCTTCTCCAACTACTTCTATGTCTGATTGTGTAGATAAATAACTAGAAATTCCGATTCGAACCATTTCATGGTCATCAACAAACAATACTTTAATCGGCATTTGAATCCTCCTTATTTAATGGGGCCTTGACTTCAATTCGCGTGCCTGAATCTGGCAGAGATACGATATGGAAAGTTGCACCAATTTCAAGGGCGCGTTCTCGCATATTTTTCAAACCATAACTTTGTTCTACCTTATCATCTACGTTAAAGCCTTTACCGTCATCTTGTATACGTAATAATAAATATTCTTCTCTATTAAATAATTCAATTGTAACTTTAGTACCTTTCGAATGTCTTAATGTATTTGAAATTGCCTCTTGGGTAATCCGAAATAAGTGATCTTCAATACCTTTGGGTACTTTGAAGTCTTCAATATCGTGTACGACTTTCATGGGTACTTTTTTCTGCAAGTCAACAACTAAATCTTTGATACCTTGGCCTAGTGATTTATCCTTCAAACCAATTGGTCTTAAATGTAATAGTAATGCGCGCATTTCTAATTGTGAATCTTGAACCATTTTTTCGAGTACTGGAATTTGTTGATCTAAAGGCGCTTGTAATTCAGTTTCTTTAATTGCTGAAAGCATCATGCTTGCTGCAAATAATTGTTGGCTTACAGAATCATGTAGTTCACGAGCCAACCTTTGTCGTTCGTCTTCTATTATTTTTTTAACTTTCACGTCATTCATATTATATGATTCGTTTGTTAAATTTTGCGTTTTCATACGCAACTTGTGAACTTCTTGATTAAGTGGTACCAGTGCTTGATATAATTCAATGGTTTCATTGTACAACTCTATATTTTGGTCATTGATACCTACTGTTTGGCCTTCTATGGAGCGCTCAATTTGATCTTGTAACCAATGATTCTGTTGATTAATTTTATATGCTAATACAGATCCAACGATGATACAAAGTAATATAACTAACAAGTTTATAAATAATAAAACTGGTATGCCAAATATTTGTGTGTAAATCATGCCTTGGAAATATATGATATTAACAAATACTTTGTCTATAAAAAACATGGCGAAAAAAGTACTATATACTAATATCAACATTGACCCTATTGCTCTTATGTAGTGATTCATTTATAAATCACCTCAACATCACCTATAAATGTTGATACATAAATATTAACAGCATAGTTATCTTCTTTTGTTTCTTCTACGACCTTAATATTATTATTTTCTACTTTATATGAGGTCTCGTTAACATAGGCATTACCATAAAGTGTCGAAAAATGTAATTTAATATTGTAATTGAGTGGTACAATTATTTGCACTTTACCTAAAATATGTCTAATAACTACGGTGTTATGCTCTCTGATATTGGCAGCTTTAGACATATCTATGTGAATGTCACCAATGCCATGTTGAATTTGTAAATCCTCCCATTTATACACATAAACAGGTGTCCGTTGTTCGCCAAACCATTTTTGTTTGATAAACTCCGGAGATTCAACAGCTTCTTCAGTCGCAATAACCTTTAAAGGCTTAAACCTATAAAATATATACCTAACAATTAACACAATTAAAAAGACAAATAATATGATAATCGTATACTTATTGGATAATAAGGTAAAGGCGATGAGTAATACGCCTATCCAAAATGATAATAGTCCTCGTACTTTATGGAAATATAAATAGCCCACATAAACTAAAATACAACCTAATAACAATACAAAAATAAAACCAATTTTTTCAAAGAAAATATAATAGAAGTTAGCTATTATCATTAATGCTGTAAACACAATTAGCATCTCAGTTGATATATATTTATGAGTCATGTTTCGCCACCTTTCTTCAAGCGACTAAACTAATGCGTTCGATTAAATCACATTCTGTTTCAACATTCACTTTTTCTTTTGCTTGTTGTGACAAATCGGCTACAATTCGAGCGTAGTCTGCTTCCATTTCATTTAATTCGTTTTTAATATGTTCAATATCATGATGCTCTACCTCTTGAGCGCATTCGATATATGTTTCATCTAATATATCAATATATTTATTCTCTAAAGACAATGTCAAATGATCGATTAATTTTCCTACATACATTTTTCTTTCGAATAGATATTTTATGTACATTTCTATACTTCTTAATTTTTTATCAAGATATTGTCTGTATTCAATTAAGCTTGAATAAAATGTTTGTTTAGTCACTTTTTCTAAATAAGTCGTAATATAATTCATAGAATCACCTCATGATTGATTAAATTCTATTATAAAAAATATCCGGAACCATTAGTATAGGCTCCGGAACCATCTTATATTAGGACTTTAGACCGAAACTTATTTTAATCTATTTTAGTAGTTAAAACTGGTCCTTCTTTTGTGACTATCACCGTATGTTCTATTTGTGCAACAAAACTTTTATCTTGCGTTTCAAATGCCCAGTCATTTTTGCCTTCAGTTACAAAAGTTGCATTAGTAGAGATAAATGGTTCTACTGCAATAACTGTACCTTCTTTTAGTAATGTTTTGTCTTTTGGATCGTAATAATTTAAGACATGACTTGGTGCTTCATGAAGTGATTGCCCTACACCATGTCCAGTTAAATTTTTAATCACTTTCAAATCATTTTTCCGTGCGGTAGCATGCACTGCTTTACCGATTTGACTTAATTTTGCGCCTGGTCTAACTTTTGTCATAGCTTGTTCAAACGCTTCTAAAGCAACATCACAAACTTTTTGTTTTAAAGGATTATCCGCTTCACCTACAACAAATGAAATACCAGTATCTGCATAATAACCATTTTTCAATGCAGAAACATCGATATTGACTAAATCACCTTCACGGATTTTTCTTTTTCCAGGTATACCATGCGCAACTTCTTCGTTCACGCTTATACAAGTTTGGCCTGGAAAGTTTTCATCATGGATTGGTGCTGAAATTGCATCATGTTCTTCAAACAATGCTTTAGCAATGTCATCTAATTCTTTAGTAGTGATACCTGGTTTAGTAGCTGCTTGCATTTTATCTCTTACTAATGCACAGATATAACCAATATCTTTTAACGCTGTTAATTCTTCTTCAGTTTTTACAATCATTTTATCCCGTTCCTTTTTGTAAATTATATTCTTTCTTATTATAGCAGACTTTTTTTGATATAATAAATTAGAAAATTTTTATCATATATAGTTTAACATTTTAAACTGATAATGACATAACCACTTTTACTATTCTGGTTATTTCGATTAATGTATAAATTTAATAGGAGTTTTTTTATGAATGACATCTGGTATAAAAAAATTGTAGGCGCTAGAACAATTAAAACTGGCTTAGCGACCTTTTTAACAGCCTTCTTTTGTTTGGCTTTAAACTTAAATCCGATTTTTGCAATTTTAACTGCAATCGTTACCATCGAACCAACTGCGAAAGCATCTTTAAAAAAAGGGTATAAGAGGCTTCCTGCTACGGTTATTGGTGCATTATTTGCAGTAATATTTACGTTTGTTTTTGGTGATCAATCTCCATTCACATATGCATTTAGCGCAACATGCACAATCATTTTATGTACAAGATTAAATTTACAAGTAGGCACAACCGTAGCGACATTAACTGCTATGGCTATGATCCCTGGTATACATGATGCTTATTACTTTAATTTTTTTTCCAGATTATTAACGGCTATCATTGGGCTTGTTACGGCGGGATTAGTAAACTTTATTATCTTGCCCCCCAAGTATTATGACCAACTAGATGACTCTATTAATTTAACTGAGGAAAAAATGTATGCATTATTTAACCAGCGAATGCGTGAACTCGTAATGGGCAAGTTTAATAAAGGAAGCACGTATCATCAATTAAATTCATTATTAGATTTAAACCAAAAAGTAGAAACATTATTATCTTACCAAAAAGATGAACTCAGTTACCACAAACACCATAATTCTGAATGGATGCGATTAAAGTCATTAACAACTCGCACCCATACAAACCGATTATTTATAACGCATCTATCCAATTTAGTTTACTTGCCTAAAGATACTTATGTTACTTTTACAAAAGATGAAAAAGTTGCCATTTTAAGCATTGCACAAAGTATACATAAAATTCATAGTTCTGGGCACTTCGAACGTCAACCCAAATCTGCATCGTTACTTAAATCGACTGTTAAGGGTCTAGATGAATTTGATAAAAATCAATTAAAAAGCCATATCGTATATGAAATATTATTGATTTATAGAATATTAAATAATCGTTTTGCCTAAACCTGTTTTTTTATAAAATTGTCATTACATAAACTAGAACATTAAAAGCCAAAAGCTGATTTGAATCAATCAACTTTTGGCTTTTAATATTATGGTAATGCTATTTGCTTTGCTGTGAAACACGTTCTATGATCACATTTTTTGCTGCTTCTTCCTCAGTATTATCCACATTTTTTGGTTCAAAAACAATCCCCTTACGATCACAGGCCTTTTCTAATAAATAGTCAGTAATTTCATGATTTTTAGGTAATATGGGACCATGTAAATAGGTGCCAAGTAAGTTTTTATAATGTATGCCTTCTTTTGCATCTTCATCATTATTACCATACCCATAAGTTACTGAACCCAGTGTTCCAAAATCATGATATGTACGCCCACCATGATTTTCGAAACCGACTATAGTACCAAAAGTATCGCTTTCTATAACAATATCTCCAGTTAAGCGATCTTTTTGTGATTCTGTATAAAAATCTAAAATATTTAAACCTTCTAACGCTATACCATCTGGCGTGATATATTTACTTCCTAAAAATTGATATCCTCCACAAACAGTTAATCCAGGCATACCATCTTCAATTGCAGCTTTCAAGCTCTCTTTTATCTTGCTTAGTTCTTGAGTTGCTAATGCTTGTTCTCTATCACTGCCACCACCAATGAAGAAAATATCACATTCTTCAAACGTCACACCTTCTGTTTGATTGATATCAATTACATTTAAAGTGATATTTCGTAATTTTGCACGCTGTTTCAAAGCAATAATGTTTCCAATATCACTATATAAATTTAATTTATCAGGCATAAAGTGATAAACCGTTAACTCATTCATTTTGTTTTATCCTCCTCAAAAGAGTGATTTAATTGTTTTAACATAGGTGATAGCGAAGTATAATTAGGGATTGCCACAGTAAAACTATTTGCATAGTTCATTGTTTTGGCCGTCGCTTTATAAATATCTTTTTCTAAAATAATAGGTGCTTCTACCCCTGCTAATTTTAATCTTAACTGTAATTCTTCTGCGCGAGTACCAGTAACAATAATGGTTTCGATTTGTTGATTTACTAATTTTTCAAAATCTGCATCATAAATCCATGAAGTATCACGGCCATCTGCAGCGTAATCATTTAAACTTATAACGTAAATTTTATTCCCTTCGATTTGTTCTCCTACTGAAAGACTTGCATTCATTCCAGCAGGGTTTTTAGCTAAATTAATCATCGCCTCTTTTTTACCCTTTTTGAAATATTGCATACGCCCATTATCGGAAGTATAACTTTCAAAACCCTTTTGAATAGATTCATCATTCAACCCTAATTCTCTTAACACAGTGTAGGCAGCAATTGCGTTATATGCATTAAAATCACCTGCAATTTTCATATTAAATGTTGTAGTACCAACATTTAGGTTGATAAAAGGTGCCAAATCAAATTGTGTCACCTCATACTTTGTTTCTTCTCGCTTAAAACCACATTCACAATAATAATGTCCTAACTGGTTGTAGTGAATATAATCATAATGTAGCAAACGACCACAATTAGGACAATATCTGCTTTCATTCATTAAACTTTGCTCAAAATTGTGCGCGTTCTTTTTCATACCATAATAAATTACAATATCGCTAGCTGTCTTTAACCTACTTACAAACGGATCGTCAGCATTTAATAATAATTTAATCCCTTTATTATTAATTGCATTTGCAATATTATTTACCATAATATCGATTTCCCCAAATCTATCCATTTGATCACGGAAGAAATTCGTCACAACCATCATTGTTGGTGTAACTTCATTTAACACTCTCGGAATAGAACCCTCATCTATTTCAATAACAGCAATTTTAGTTTCTTTTTTTATTTGTAAAATAAATGCTGATGTAATACCTGCAGCCATATTTGCACCTTCATTATTATGTATGATTTCAATATGATTCTCTTTTAAAGTATGGCCAATTAAATTTGATGTAGTTGTTTTCCCATTTGTACCACTTATAAATACAATCTCATCTACATGAGACGCCAATTCTCTTAATATATTTTTATCCACTTTTCTAGCAACTTGACCTGGTAAATCAGTGCCCTTTTTTCCAGCAGCTCTACTCACTTGTCTTGCCAGTTTTGCTAAGCGGGTTGCAGTCCATTGTCTCATTTATTTCCTCCTCTACTATTCACTAAAATATTATAACACGATTAAGTTGTATTCCAAACAATTCTCAATGCAAAAGACTCCATCTTTTTTCAGATTATAATAATTATTATTTACGAATGAGAATAACTTTGCTATACTATTTAAAAACTAATACATGGAGGCTATTTCTTATGTTAAATAAAGAATTATTAGATGCATTAAACGAACAAATGAATCACGAATATTTTGCTGCACATGCATATATGGCTATGGCTGCGTACTGTGATAGCAAGTCTTACGAAGGCTTTGCGAATTTCTATATCCAGCAAGCCAAAGAAGAAAGATTTCACGGTCACAAAATCTATGACTATATTAATGATCGTGGCGAACAAGCAAAATTTGATTCTATCCCAGCACCTAAATCTGAATTCTCAAGTATTTTAGAAACATTTGAAGATGGTTTAGCACAAGAACAAGATGTAACACGTAGATTTTATAACTTGTCTGACCTAGCCAATAAAGATAAAGACTATGCTACTATTTCATTTTTAAATTGGTTCTTAGATGAACAGGTGGAAGAAGAATCAATGTTCGATACACATATTGATTATTTAAAACGCATCGGCGATGACAGCAATACATTATATTTATATGAAAAAGAATTGGCAGCACGTTCCTTTAATGAAGAGGAAGCATAGTTCAACCATGCCATTATTTACTCGTAAATTCAGTTTGAATTGAATACAAAAGAGAGTAAACAGGAATCATATTTTATAAAATGATTTCCTTGCACACTCGGCAAGAATGATTAGAAAAAAGCATGCAAAAACAAAGACTCACGCATAAGTGCTACTAAATTCAGTACATTGCATGAACTTAACCTTAATACTAAGCTTCATAGATGAAGAAGTTGCTCTTTAGAACTAGCGCTTTAAAATTTGCACTTAGATCTAGTTTTTAAAGAAGTGCGTTTTTATATTTTCTTTCCAGTCATCTATTGCCAATATGATATCTAAGGCTGACACATTATTTATGTTTCAGCCTCTTTTCGTTATTTTTAATACTACGAATATCAAAGCATCAACAAGTACTGACATAGTTGAAAACAGTATGACTCGCTTGACTTCAAAAACAGAATTATATAAAGTCATATCACATTCATAAATGAGAAAGGAATCTTGCTTCATGACCGCCAATGCTTATATTGCTTTAGACTTTGAAACTGCGAATGGAAAACGAACTAGTATTTGCTCAATAGGTATGGTTAAAGTTATCAATCATCAAATCACAGAATCTTTTTACACACTTATAAACCCTAATGACTATTTTTCCAAACAAAATATAGCTGTACACGGTATCCAACCGAATGATGTCATAGATGCACCTACATTTGACTTAGTGTATCCCTATATGATGCAATTCATCGAGAATCTCCCAGTCGTTGCTCACAATGCGGCATTCGATATGAATGTATTATATGAGAGCATTAAAGCGATAGGACAAGACACACCTCCAATGACATATTTTTGTTCTTTACAACTATCTAGAAGAACAATCAATAATCATCGTTATGGATTAAACTATATGATGTCTTATTACAACCTAGATTTTCATGGTCATCATGATGCTTTAAACGATGCTAAAGCATGTGCGATGATAACCTTTCGCTTATTAAAACACTATGATGATTTGAATAGCATGCTCAATATATATGGCAAACAATTGCAAGATAAAGATTGAAATAGAAATGGTGTCTGTTAGTGGCGCTTTAGTTAAATGTAATCATAAATCGTCATATTCTCATATGTTGCTTTTTCTAGATTGCCTACTGTGACTCCCACCAATCGAATAGGTGTTTCCGATTCTTTTAATTCTGTATACAAACTATAGGCAATATTATATATATCTGTCTCATTTTTAACTGGGTCTCTTAAACTTCTTTGCTTAGACAGTGTTTCAAACTTAAAGGTCTTTATTTTAACTGTTACGGTTTTTCCAGATTTTTGAATTCTAGCTAACCGCTCAGCTGTTTTACCACATAACTCCCATATTTTTTGGAGAATTTGTTCGTCATCGTTCATGTCAGTAGCAAATGTTCGTTCTGTTCCAACTGATTTTCTAATTCTTGTGGGTTTAACTTCGTTATAATCTATACCTCTTGCTTTATTGTATAATCCATGCCCACGCTTGCCAAATAAACGGATTAACTCTCGCTCACTTTGATTATACAAATCTTGTCCATTATAAATTTGATGTTCATGCATTTTTTCTTTCGAAGCTTTACCAACCCCTGGAAAATCGCCAATATCTAATCCCATTAATATTTCATGAACATTGTTATAATCGATAACAGTGAGGCCATTGGGTTTGTTCATACCACTTGCTAATTTAGCTAAAAATTTATTATATGATACACCCGCTGAAGAAGTTAATTGTGTTGCTTCGTAAATATCTCTTCGAATATATTGAGCAATTGTAGAAGCAGGTAAATCTGGCCGTACAAGATGTGTTATATCTAAATAAGCTTCATCGAGTGATAAAGGTTCAACCTCTTCTGTATAGCTCTTAAAAATGTTCATTATCGTATTTGACGCTGTTTTGTATGCTTCAAACCGAGGTGATACGTAAAAACCATCAGGACATAATTTATGTGCTTGCGCTGTGGGCATTGCAGAGTGAACACCATATTTTCGAGCTTCATATGATGCTGTTGATACAACGCCCCTCCCGCTTGCTTTTCCACCAACGATGACTGGTTTACCTTTTAATTTAGGATTATCTCTGATTTCCACTTGAGCAAAAAAATAATCCATATCAATATGAATGATTCTTCTTTCTGACAATGCACACACCTCCCTTGTAACATCTTAAATTAATATCATTGGTATTTATCTTACATTCTTAATAATTTCCTTACATAAAATATGCTCATTAAAATGAACACAATTAAAAAAAGAGTTAGCTATCACGATGTAAATACGATATCTGTTTAAACATTGATTACGTATTTACCAGTAATACTAACTCAAATTAATTTACATTCTACGATTTGGTATCAGTTTGTAACTGATTAGAGGGATTTTGGGTAAAATATATGATGCCATCTTCTGTATCTTCAATATATTGAACATTAGCATTTAAAACTCCGGATAATAAATATATATCCCTAACACAGTATCCAATATGGAAACTTGCAATAAAAATAATAGATGAATAAGTAGCAACAGAAAATAGGGTAAATAAAATTAACGTAATAATTAATAAAGGTGCTAACATAATCATGCTATATTGCCATTTTTTAAAATACACTTGAGGCATATGTGACTTTATTAAACCATATTTAATGCGATAAGTAGGCTTTTGTCCTTTTGACAACAAACGAAACATCAGATTATGAACCAATTCATGTAATAAATAAATAACAGTAAATCCTAATATACCATAAATTAAATTAAATAAGATATTTTGCTCTATTACTGAAGCAAATAAATAAGCAAATTTATACGATAACAATATGCTGATCATTACTACTGTAAATTGAAATAATAAGAAGCCTTCTAATAACTTTTTATTAGAAAACAAATCAATTTTAAACATTAGTCACCCTCCAAGCGCTTCGCTATTACCTAGAGTATACAACGATTTAACCCACTATGAAAGAGTAATGCTAGAAAGTAAGTTACTTGTAATTGAATTTTAACAAACCTTCTTACTTTGCAATACTCTGCAATATTAAGCAAACAATAAATTAATTAACTTTACACACTGTATTGCAAGAAATGCAACACATAATCATTTGTTAAATATGTTCAAATTGAGCAACAGTTTCAACATGTGTTGTATGTGGAAACATATCAACTGGTGTAATTTGTGTTAACTTATATTGTTTTGCTAAATGTTGTGCATCCCGTTGTTGTGTTGACGGGTTGCAAGATATATAGACGATTTTTCTTGGATTTAATTCTAAAAGTGTTTCCAAAAAGGTATCGTCACAGCCTTTTCTAGGTGGGTCAACCATCACTACATCTGGTTTAATTCCTTGTGCTTTCCATTTTAAAATAACTTCTTCTGCCTTTCCACAGACAAAAGTAGTATTTTCATATTGGTTTATGGTCGCATTTTGTTTTGCATCTTCAATGGCTTCTGAAACGACTTCTACGCCATAAACATGCTTGGCTTGTGGCGCCATATATAACCCAATCGTACCAATGCCACAATACGTATCAAGTACGATATCTTCACCATTCAACTCTGCGTATTCTATTGCGCGTTGATATAATTTTTCAGTTTGTATCGAGTTAATTTGGTAGAAAGATTGATCACTTATTTTGAAAGTAACGTCTGATAAAGTATCATGAATTGCATCTTTACCATATAAAGTATAAGATTCTGATCCCATTATTACGTTGGAATGTGTATTATTAATATTGTGTTTAATACTTGTGATATAAGGAAACGCATCAACCATTTTTTGGACAAGTAAATCGCTCTGTTTAAATTTTTTCCCGTTTGTCACAAAAATCACCATTAATTCTCTTGAATAGTGCCCAGTTCTTACTACAACATGTCTCATAAGCCCTTGCTTTTTATGTTCGTTATAAACACTTATATTTAATTCATTAAACCAAGCTTTTATTTGATTCATCACTTGTTGATGCAGTTGATCTTGAATTAAGCATTCATCCATATCTATAATGTCATGACTTCTCTGTCTATAAAAACCGGAAATTATTTTTCCTTCTTGGTTTTTACCTACGGGCACTTGAGTTTTATTACGGTAATACCAGGGGTGCTCCATTCCCACAGTGTCGTGGATGATTGTATCTTTAAAGCCGGCTTTCCTATGGAACAAATTAATCACTTGTTCTTTTTTCATATTTAATTGCGCTTGGTATGTCATGTGTTGTAATTGACAACCCCCGCATTTGTAATAGTATACACATGGTGGTTCAACACGATCGCTGCTTGGCTCTTTTATTTCTATTAATTTTCCAATGGCAAAATTCTTTTTAACTTTGATGACCTTAAATGTAATTATTTCATTTATTAACGCGTTAGGTACAAAAATAGGATAACGATCTAATTTAACAACACCGTGTCCTTCATGTGTTAAATCAACCACTTTTCCCTCTAATCTTTCATTTTTTTGTAATGTTTTCATCTTGTCACTCCACATAAAAGAGGTTAGGATACTTTATGTCATTACCTAACCTCGTAGTTTATTATTAATTTTTTGACTATTTATTTTAACTTAAAAGCAAGAAATAATTCAAGTTTGCTTTTATGTGTTTCGTAAATCTTATTGTTCTACTAATTCTTCGTTTTTCATATCACTAGGTGTATATACTTCAATATGTTGTTTTAAATTCAAGAAATTACCTGGTAATTTACCCCCATATTCACCGTCTACATTCAATTGCATATCTATAAATGATGATATATTGATTGATTTCGCTTTTTTATAGTGTACTTTAGGATGCTTGATATGCTCACCTCGTGAAGCAAGTGTCATAATATGACCTAATTCAGCTAAATTAGCTTTTTCAACTATAATTAAAGTAAAATACCCATCATCTAATTTAGCATCAGGCACTAATTTTTCAAATCCTGCCATAGAATTGGTCAAACCTAAAAGAAACAACAAGGCTTCTCCTTGAAAAACTTCACCATCATATTCAATACGAATATCAACAGCTTTCATTTGTGGTAACATTTCAAACCCTTTTATATAGTAAGCAAATGGACCAACGATGGATTTTAACCTACTTGGTGTTTCATAGGAGACCTGTGTTAATTGCCCTCCAGCGGCTAAATTAATAAAATATCTACTATTCATTTTCCCAATATCCACACGTGTTGAATGACCTTCTATAATCACATCAATTGCACTCATGATATCATTTGGTAAATGTAAAGCACGACCAAAATCATTTACAGTGCCCATTGGAATTATCCCTATATTAGGCCTATTCGGATATTCAGCTATACCATTGATGACTTCATTTAATGTACCATCACCACCTGCGGCTATTAGAACATCATAATTTTGTGTTAAACAGCGTCTAGCTTCTGTTGTCGCATCACCAATTTTTTCAGTTGCGTAGGCACTTGTTTCAAAACCGGCCTTTTCTAATTTGATTAATACATCTGGCAATGTACGCTTAAATAATTCTTTACCAGATGTTGGGTTATAAATGATTCTAGCTCGTTTTCTCATATTTTATCCCTCAACTTTTTATACTCAGTTTCTATATTAAATGATTTAGTTAAATGATAAAAGTAATTAGGCTATTTTTTAAAAGAAAATATAGCATCCTACTCAATAATAAAGAACCTGTAGATAGCATTGCTCTACAGGTTCTTTCAAAATTAGATTTTCAAATTTTAAATCTCGAAATTATAGATTAATCATTTGATTATCTTTTGTCTAATTCTTGTTTTAACAATTGGTTAACTAGTTGTGGATTAGCTTGGCCTTTGGATGCCTTCATAATTTGACCAACTAAGAAGCCCATTGCTTTACCTTTACCGTTTTGGTAATCTTCTACTGATTGTGGATTGTTATCTAATGCTTCGTTAACAAATTTAAGTAGTGTTGCTTCATCAGAAATTTGGACGAGGCCTTTATCTTCCATAATTTGTTTTGCGTCGCCGCCATTTTCAGCTAATTCTGGGAATACTTTTTTAGCAATTTTACTACTCATTGTACCGTCTTCGATTAATTGAATCATACCAGCCAAGTTTTGTGGTGTTAATTTTGTATCTAATAATTCAATTTGATGTTTATTTAAATATTCATTAACGCCGCCCATTAGCCAATTTGATGTTAATTTCACATCTGCACCTTCGGCTACTGCACCTTCGAAGAAGTCGGACATTTCTTTTGTTAATGTTAACACGTGTGCATCATATGCTGGTAATCCAAATTGATTCACATATTTTTCTTTTCTTTCATCAGGTAATTCAGGGATTGTTTGACGTACACGCTCTTTCCATGCTTCATCTACGTACAATGGTACAATATCCGGCTCAGGGAAATAACGATAGTCATCTGATCCTTCTTTAACACGCATTAAAATTGTTTTACCTGTTGATTCATCAAAACGTCTCGTTTCTTGGAGGATTTCTCCACCATTTAACAGTTCTTCTTCTTGACGTTTTTCTTCGTATTCTAAACCTTTACGTACGTACGTAAATGAGTTTAAGTTTTTAAGTTCTGCTTTGGTACCGAATGCTTCTTGGCCATATGGACGTAAGGAAATGTTAGCATCACAACGTAATGATCCTTCTTCCATTTTACAGTCAGAAACGCCAGTATATTGAATAATTGAACGTAGTTTTTCTAAATATGCATATGCTTCTTGTGGTGAACGGATGTCTGGCTCAGAAACAATCTCAATTAATGGTGTGCCTTGTCTATTTAAATCAACTAAAGAGTAACCATCTTTATGTGTTGACTTACCAGCATCTTCTTCCATGTGTAAACGCGTAATACCGATACGTTTTGTTTCACCATCTACTTCAATATCGATATAACCATTTTCGCCTATAGGTTGGTCAAATTGTGAAATTTGGTAGGCTTTAGGATTATCTGGATAAAAATAGTTTTTACGATCAAATTTTGATTCTGTTGCAATATCCATATTTAATGCCATTGATGCTCTCATAGCCCAATCAACAGCGCGTCTATTGACTACTGGTAACACACCAGGATAAGCCAAATCAATTACGTTTGTATTTGAGTTAGGTTTTGCCCCAAAATGAGCTGGTGATGGAGAAAACATTTTTGATTCTGTTTTTAACTCAACATGGACCTCTAGTCCAATAACTGTTTCAAAATGCATGATTTCCACTCCTTATAATTTTTCATATTCATTATGCAAATTAAATTTCGTTTCATATTGGTAAGCGATACGATATAACGTTTTCTCATCAAATGGTTTACCGATAAATTGTAAACCAATTGGACGCCCATTCGCTTTTCCACAAGGAACAGAGATACCTGGCAAACCAGCTAAGTTGACTGGTGTTGTTAGTAAATCATTCGCATACATTGTAAG
Source organism: Staphylococcus sp. GDY8P131P (assembly GCF_017891975.1). Taxonomy (NCBI): domain Bacteria; kingdom Bacillati; phylum Bacillota; class Bacilli; order Caryophanales; family Staphylococcaceae; genus Staphylococcus; species Staphylococcus sp. GDY8P131P. The sequence goes on along the minus strand of NZ_JAESKF010000001.1, from coordinate 73,022 downwards.
TGGATCATCAATTTCTTCACCTAAATTAAATGCAGCTGTTGGTGTCGTCGGTCCTACTACAACATCATAATTTTCAAAAATACGATTAAAATCATTTTTAATTAAAGTTCTAACTTTTTGTGATTTTTTGTAGAAAGCATCATAATATCCAGAACTTAAAGCAAATGTACCTAAGAAAATACGGCGTTTAACTTCTTCGCCAAACCCTTGACTTCTCGACATTTTATATAATTCTTCAAGTGATTTTGCTTCTGGTGAATGATAACCATATCTAATACCATCGAAACGAGATAAGTTTGATGATGCTTCAGATGATGCAATTACGTAATAAGAAGGGATACCATATTTCGTATTAGGCAGTGATACTTCCTCTACTGTAGCTCCTAATTCACTTAATGTTTCAACTGCTTTTTTCACTGATGCTTTTACTTCTTCAGAAACGCCCTCTCCTATATATTCTTTTGGTAAGGCTACTTTAAGACCTTGAATGTCTTTACCGATTTCTGAAGTGAAATCAGCATCTTCGATTGGTGCGCTTGTAGAATCATTTTCATCCACACCTGTGATTGCTTCTAACACTAAAGCATTGTCTTTAACGTTACGTGTCAATGGTCCGATTTGATCTAATGAAGATGCGAATGCTACCAATCCAAAACGAGATACACGGCCATAAGTTGGTTTTAAACCAACAACGCCACAGTATGCTGCTGGTTGGCGTATTGATCCACCAGTGTCTGTGCCTAAACTAAATGGTACTAATCCTGCTGCTACTGCTGCTGCAGAACCACCAGATGACCCACCAGGCACAGCGCTATGATCAAATGGGTTTACAGTTTTTTTGAAATAAGAAGTTTCTGTAGAACCACCCATTGCAAACTCATCCATGTTTAGTTTTCCAATTAAAATCGCTTGTTCATTGTGTAATTTATTCATAACTGTAGATTCATAAATTGGTACAAAGCCTTCAAGCATCTTACTAGCGCAAGTTGTTTCTACGCCGTCAGTAATAATATTATCTTTAATTCCCATAGGAATACCAAATAGTTTTCCTTCCATTTGGTCTTTAGCTTGTAATTCATCTAATTCTTGTGCTTTTTTAATAGCATTTTCTTTATCTAATGCAAGAAATGATTTGATTGTTGGATCAGTTTCTTCGATAGCATCATAGATATCGTTCACTACTTGTGAAGGTTTAATTTCTTTATTTTTTATTAGTTTAATTAAATTTTCCACAGATTCATAACGGATGGTCATCTTAAGCGTCCTCCTCATTCATGATAGATGGTACTTTAAATTGTCCATCTTCCGTCTCTTTAGCATTTTTTAATGCAAGCTCTTGAGGAATGCCCTCGATTGCTTCGTCTTCTCTTAACACGTTTTGTAAATCTAATACGTGATAAGTTGGCTCAATAGCACTAGTATCTGCTGTATCTATTTGATTAGCAAAATTTAAAATACTTTCTAATGTATCTTGCATTTCTGTTGTTTCTTCTTCAGTAATTTGAAGTTTAGCTAAATTAGCAATATGCTCTACTTCTTCACGTGTAACCTTAGCCATTAAATAAAAGCCTCCTTGTTTACTCATTCATTATAAAATTGTATCAAAATTTCGTTCAAAAATCTAAACTTTTCAACAATATCAACAAATAACCTCGTTTTATTTTAAAATCTTTGAGGAGGTTGCTTCACATTAAGTAACTTAAATAATGAATATCATACGCGTCACTTTTATATGATTAGATTAAACGTCGTCATTGCATAATAAATCATACACTTTTATAAAACTTGAAATCATGTTTTCAATAAATGTAAGGCTTTATTTTAGATTCCATATGTTATTTTTGTAATTTTCTGAAAATTTTTCTACTCTATTTATAAATTCCATTGTATAATCATTCATGTAACACAATTTAATATGACGGAAATAAGGGAGTTGAGCAATTATGTTGATTCTAGGCGCATCGTTAGCCAATCAAGTTCATGCAACTTGGCAAACGTATATTATGATTATTGTCTACTTTATCATTTTACTATTTATTGGTTATTACGGTTATAAACAGGCGACAGGTAATTTAAGTGAATTTATGCTCGGAGGCAGAAGTATAGGTCCCTATGTTACTGCGCTTTCGGCGGGTGCATCAGATATGAGTGGATGGATGATTATGGGACTTCCAGGTTCTGTTTATAGTACAGGATTATCCGCTATGTGGATTACCATAGGCTTGTCACTAGGTGCTTATGTTAACTATTTTGTAGTTGCGCCGCGACTTCGTGTTTATACTGAAATTGCTGGAGACGCCATTACACTACCAGATTTCTTTAAAAATCGGCTCAATGACCGTAAAAATTATCTAAAAATTATTTCAGGTCTCATTATCGTTGTCTTTTTCACTTTATACACACATTCTGGCTTCGTTTCTGGAGGAAAGTTATTTGAAAGTGCCTTTGGTTTAAATTATCATTGGGGACTTGTTATTGTTGCCGCTATAGTTATTTTTTACACATTTTTTGGCGGTTATTTAGCTGTTTCAATTACTGATTTCTTCCAAGGTGTTATCATGCTAATCGCAATGGTTATGGTCCCTATTGTAGCGCTTATCAAACTTAATGGTTTAGATACCTTTAGCGAAGTTGCCACTATGAGACCTACTAATATGGACTTGTTTAAAGGAACAACATTTTTAGGTATCGTTTCATTATTTGCTTGGGGATTAGGCTATTTCGGACAACCTCATATTATTGTTCGATTTATGTCTATTAAGACACATAAACTTTTACCAAAAGCTAGACGCTTAGGGATAAGTTGGATGGTGGTTGGCTTATTAGGAGCAGTAGCAGTTGGTTTAACTGGTATTGCATTTGTTCCTCAATATAATATAAAAATGGAAGATCCTGAAACGTTATTTATTATTATGAGCCAAATATTATTCCACCCACTTGTTGGAGGGTTTTTATTAGCAGCTATCTTGGCAGCAATTATGAGCACAATTTCATCACAATTATTAGTTACTTCTAGTTCTTTAACGGAAGATTTTTATAAACTTATCCGAGGCGAAGATAAAGCTAAAACACACGAAAAAGAATTCGTCCTGGTTGGCAGATTATCCGTTTTGTTAGTAGCTATTATTGCAATCTGGATTGCTTGGTCACCAAATGATACGATATTAAACCTTGTTGGCAATGCTTGGGCTGGGTTCGGAGCTGCATTTAGTCCTTTAGTTATACTTTCACTTTACTGGAAAGGCTTATCCCACATCGGTGCATTAAGCGGTATGGTTACAGGTGCTTTAGTTGTTATTATTTGGATTGCATGGATTAAACCGTTAGCTTCATTTAATGAAATATTTGGCATGTATGAAATCATTCCTGGTTTTTTAGCCAGTGTCATTGTCACTTATGTAGTAAGTAAATTCACGAAAAAGCCCGGCCTTTTTGTCGAACGTGATTTAAATAAAGTAAAACAAATTGTTAAAGAATAAGTTTTCAAATAATATCGTTTCATAATTAAGAAGCCACACAATGTAATCATGAAAAGTATTACAAAGTGTGGCTTTAATTGTTTGTCACATATTAATTATTATTTTTATAAATGTGAACCTGTGGCTCTTTATCATCTTTAGATTTACTTATTAAAGCTTTGGCTTTATTACCATCTTTAATGTGGATTTCATATTCGCCTATATCATCAAAGTATTTTTCAGCTTGTTCAGTTATATATTGTGTGATACCAATTGTTTCTGCTTCGCCATAATAATCAATAGGTACATCGACCGTTAATTGTTTTGCTTTTTTATTATCAAATTTAACTGTACCCACTGCTTGCGTAAAGTTATTAAAATATGTCTGTAAATCATCATTAAATTGTTTGAAATTATTGTTTAGATTTTCATCAACTTTACCCGCTTCTTCAGAAGGTAGTAACGCCGTTTGTTGGTTAATATCCTTCCATTCATTAATACGCGTTTTGCCATCTTCAACCGTAGTACCCGCTATAAATTCCCCAGGGACAATTGAATTTTCCCCAGATTGCTTATAGATTGCAAAATGGATAGGTATCTCTTTTAATTCTTTATGTTCTCTGAGTCTAGAAAGAATTTCTCCTGCCATTTGCTTGCCTTGCTTTTTAATTTCTTTGTCATCTAAATCTTTACTATACGTTTCGCCATCTTTTTCTTTTTGGTAATAATATGTACTATTCATAGCTAATCCGATAGTCATACCCTTGATATTTTTACCTTTCGTATCTCCACTCGCATAAAAATCTTGCTCTAAAATATTAGAAAGATATGCTGGTGTGTTTTCAGCAATTTTTTCTGGATCGGTTTCCCCTTTATGCGATGGGTTAAGACCTAAATTTTCGTTTGCTTTCTTTTCTTTACGTTCATCTTCGTCCATAGCATCTACTTCAGATTTAGTATATTTAGGGCTCAAATAAGCATTAATTGTGTCTTTATCTAAATATTGACCGTCTTGGTACAAGTAATCATCAGTAGGAAAGACTTCTTTACTTAATTCTAAAAGACCGTGTTCAAAATCTTCACCATTATAACTATTTGCCATATTATCTTGTAACAAACCACGTGCTTGGCTCTCTTTAAACGGTAAAATCGTTCTATAATTATTGCCTTGTACATTTTTATCAGTAGCAATTTCCTTTACAGAGCCAGACTCTTCTTGTTGTTTATTATCATTTGACTGTTCTTTATTGTTCTCATCATTATCGTTACCACATGCTGATAATACAAAAATTGCTGAAATAAATAATATAATCGTTCTTTTCATGCATTATCTCCTCTATCCCTCTATTTCATTTTGTTTTTTGACAAAGTCATCTTCTGTCCACACTTCTGTTCCAAATTGCTCAGCTTTCATAAGTTTAGAACCAGCATCTTCACCAGCAATCACTAAATCTGTTTTTTTTGTAACACTATTTGTAACTTTAGCACCGTGAAGTTCTAACCACTTGGAAGCTTCATTTCGAGTCATTTGATATAACTTACCGGTTAAAACAATTGTCTTATTACTAAATTCTGGATGTCCAGCTAAATCACTTGTTTTAATACCTTTATAAGTCATATTAACATTTTTTTCTTTGAGTTTATTGATAAGCGCACGAATGTCTTCATTTTCTAAATATGTCACTAACGATTGAGCTAATTTGTGACCCACATCATATATTTCAATTAACGAGTCTTCTGTAACATCAAATAAAGTATCCATCGTGCCATATTTTTCAGCAATAACTTGACTTGCTTTCACGCCTAAATGTCTTATACCTAAACCAAATAGTAAATGTTCTAATGAATTCGACTTAGCTTTTTCGATAGCATTTAATAAGTTGTCTACCTTTTTTTCACCCATTCTCTCTAATGGTAGCAAATCATCTTTAGTTAAGTAAAATATATCTGCAACATCTTTAATCTTATGATTTTCATAAAGTTGCTGAATAATTTTAGTACCTAAACCATCGATATTCATTGCTTGACGAGAAACAAAATGAATCATGCCTTCTACAAGCTGTGCTTGGCATTTTGGATTAATACATCTCAGTGCTACTTCGCCTTCAATTCTAACAAGTTCATGGTCACAGCTAGGACAATGCGTTGGCATATGATAAACTTCAGCGTTTTGAGGTCTGCGATCTAATACGCTTTTAATGACTTCCGGTATAATATCTCCTGCTTTTTTAATAATTACACTGTCACCAATTCGAATATCTTTTTCGTGTATCAAATCTTCGTTATGTAAAGAAGCTCTAGACACAGTTGTGCCTGCAACCTTTACAGGCTCAAGTATTGCTGTTGGTGTAACAACACCTGTTCTACCAATACTCAATTCAATATCTAATAAGTCTGTGATAACTTCTTCTGCTGGAAACTTATATGCGATTGCCCAACGAGGAGATTTTTGTGTGTATCCTAATTCATCTTGTTGCTCTAAATCATTGACTTTAATAACGATGCCATCAATATCGTATTGCAGTCCTTCACGCGCTTCTGTCCACTTCTCAATATACTCTAAAACTTCTTCAATTGTTTGAAGCCGCTCACGCTCTTGATTTGTCTTGAAACCCAATTCGTCTAATTCATCTAAAGCATCACTTTGTGTATTGGCATTAAACTGTGTAAAATCATTCACACTATATAAGAAAACACTTAATTTCCGTTTTGCTGCAAGTTTAGAATCTAATTGTCTAAGCGATCCAGCGGCAGCATTCCTAGGGTTGGCAAAGGGTTGTTCATCATTTTGAGCTTTAGCTTCATTTAAATCAAAGAAAGATTTTCTAGGCATATACGCTTCACCGCGAACTTCGAACGTTCTAGGTTCATTTATTTTCAAAGGAATCGCATGTATCGTTCTTAAATTTTCAGTAATATCTTCACCTGTTATACCATCCCCGCGTGTTAAACCTTGAACAAATCGTCCATTTTCATATTTAAGAGAAACCGCTAAACCATCAATTTTTAATTCACACATATACTCGATTTTACCAATTTGTTCACGTACACGTTGATCAAATTTTCTCAAATCTTCTTCATTAAACGCGTTGCCTAAACTAAGCATTGGTGTATCATGATTCACTTTTTCAAAAGTTGATTGTGCTGCACCACCCACTCTCACAGTAGGTGAATCCACTGTTTGATATTCTGGATGGTTTGTTTCAATTTCAATCAACTCGTGCAATAATTTATCGTATTCACTATCTGGTACAGAGGGATTATCTTGTACGTAGTATTCATAGCTATATTGATTTAATAATTGATGCAATTCATTAACACGTGATTGTATGTCAGCCACATTTTATTCCCCTTTCTTTTCGATAGGTGCAAACTGAGCAAGCAGACGCTTTGGTCCTTCTGATTTAAATATAATATCTAACTCTACAGAGCCATTTTTTTCATTTACATTACTTACCATACCTTCACCCCAAGATTTATGGATAACTTTATCACCGACATGCCAATTCGTATTTTGTTGTGATTGCTTAGAAGATGCAACACGTTTACTATGACTTCTTTTTTCAGGTTGTTTGGTTGCTGATTTAAAGTGATTGTTTTGTGTTTTAACTGCCGCTTTATTTTCATTTTCCAATAAATCTTCAGGTATTTCTTGTAAGAATCTTGAAGCCATATTAGATTGTGGTCTGCCAAAAAGCATTCTTGAAGTAGCATGCGTTAAATATAATGTTTGTTCTGCACGGGTAATCGCTACATAGCAGATTCTTCTTTCTTCCTGCATTTCATGATCATCATCGCTTTTTATCGCTCTGATATGAGGGAATAACGACTCTTCCATCCCCATAATAAACACGATTGGGAATTCTAATCCTTTGGCTGAGTGCATTGTCATCAATGTTATGCCATCTTCTATTTGCGCTTCGTCTATATCAGCAACTAAAGATAAATCGGTTAAGAAATTAATCAATGACTGTTCTTCTAGTGGTGTATTTTCTTCATAGTCTTTGGGAACCGACATAAATTCATCTATATTTTCTAGTCTACTTCTTGATTCTAGTGTTTTCTCACGTTCTAACATATCTCGATAACCTGATTTAACTAATACTTCTTCAACAATTTCAGTAATCTCTAAAAACTCTTGTTGTTTAATCAAATTTTGAATCGTGTCATAAAAAGTTATACATTCTTGTGTTACCTTTTTAGATAAACCGATAAAATCTACTTCTGCTAAAGCGTCAAACATACTAATATCATTTTGATTCGCATAAGCTTGAATTTTATCTACTGAAGATGGACCAATACCACGTTTAGGTACATTAATTACACGACGCAAGCTAATATCATCATTACTATTAGCTATTATTCTCAAATAGCTTAATAAATCTTTAATTTCTTTACGATCGTAGAATTTTTGACCACCGACCATCGTATAAGGCATATTAGACTTCATAAATGTTTCTTCAAGCACACGTGATTGGGCATTTGTACGATACAAAATTGCCATATCCTTAAACTTTTTGCCGTTGCGTTGATGTTTCATAATTTCTTTTACTACATATTCTGCTTCATCTCTCTCAGTCGTAGCTTCGTAGTAATGGATTTTATCTCCAGATGTGTTGCCAGTCCACAACCCTTTAGGTTTACGCTCTGAGTTATTTTTGATTACTTCATTTGCTGCATTTAATATATTTTTAGTTGATCGGTAATTTTGTTCTAAAAATATCGTTTTTGCTTCAGGATAATCTTCTTCAAAGGACAGTATATTTTGAATATCTGCGCCACGCCATCCATAGATAGATTGATCAGAATCTCCTACTACACATAAATTTTTAAATTTAGCTGCCAAAAGATTTACTAGCGTATACTGTGCTTTATTTGTATCTTGATACTCATCTACGTGTATGTATTGAAATTTATTTTGATAATATTCTAATACATCAGGTACACGTTCAAACAAACGAATTGTAACCATTATTAAATCATCAAAATCCAAAGCTTCGTTTCTTGATAATTGTCGTTGGTAACCTTTATAAACGGTAGCGACCATTTGTTCATGATATGTCTCAGCTTCTTTTTGTGCGTCTTCCGGTGTTTTTAATTCATTTTTCAAATTACTTATAGCGCCAATAAACATTCTCGGCTCAAATTTTTTGCTATCTATATTTTCTTGCTTTAAAACGTCTTTAATAACTGATTTTTGATCAGTAGGGTCAATAATTGTAAAATTACGTTCAATACCAATTCTATCTGCGTCTCTTCTAAGAATTCTTACACACATTGAGTGGAAAGTTGACATCCAAATAACTTGCGCAGGCTCACCCACTAAAGATTCAACACGCGCTTTCATTTCTTTTGCTGCTTTGTTTGTAAAAGTAATCGCTAGAACATTATAGGGAGACACGTCTTTTTCATCAAGCAAGTAAGCTATACGATGGGTCAAGACACGTGTTTTGCCTGAACCAGCACCTGCCATAATAAGAAGTGGCCCTTCTGTAGTTCGTACCGCTAGGCTTTGTTCATCATTCATCTGATTTACTAATGCATTCATTTATGTGACTCCTTTACCTTAACTGTTTTTAGTGCTTTTTTAATATCTTTGTAAACAATATCACCAATGATAATCGTATCAGCAATTGAAGCCATTTCTTCCGCTTCTTCTTGGTTACTAATACCCCCACCATAAAACAACTGGGTATCAGTCAACATGCTTGCTGCTGTTTTAACTTTTTCGCTTTCTCCATATGTACCACTATACTCAAGATACATAACTGGTAATTTATACATTGCATTAATCATTTGAGCGTATGCTTCAATATCGTCCTCTGTTAAATTAGTGTTAGCCTGTGTAAGCTGAGCAACTTTACTGTCTGGGTTCATTACAACGTAGCCTTCAAAAACAACTTCATCAAAATCAATCATGTGACCAAATGATTTTAATGCGTCTAAAAGTATGCCATTATGATATTTTACGTTTGCGCTGTTTAGCACAGTTGGTACAAAATAAAAATCAAATCCTGGCATCACACTTTCTACATTTGAAATTTCTAGAGCTAAAGGTAGTGGATACCTTCTTACTCTACTCATTAATTGAATAACATTATCTTCAGTAACACCGTCTGTCCCACCTATAATAATTGCATCGGTTTTAGACATACAAATAGCGTCTAAATCATTATCAGATATGGATTTGGCAGGATCTAATTTGAAAATATGTTTCCATTTTTTAATGTCATACATGATATGTTACTCCTTTTTTTAGCATACATAAGATTATATCATTTTTAATCAGCGAGTTCTAAAATGATGTAAGAAAATATAGTGTATTTTAACAAGTTGTATTAACGTATTATTTTCATCACTACGCCTTATATACATTTTAATAAACTATATATAAAATAAACGTCTTTGTATCTATTTTATCAATACACTTTAAATTAACAACAGAAAAAAGCTGCCAACAAAGTGAGTTACTTTGCCAACAGCTTTTCAAATGAAATGATGTAAATTACACGCTATGCTACGATTATTGAGTTATGAATTAATCGGTCGTTTCAATATTCATGCGATCTAGAATCATTGTGTACGCATCATTTCCCCATTGTAAAGATCTTTTAACACGGGAAATTGTTGCGGTTGAAGCCCCAGACTCTTGCTCAATTGTCGCATAAGTATAACCTTGTTTAATCATTTTTGCGACTTGTAATCGTTGTGATAATGACTGAATTTCATTCACTGTACATAAATCGTCAAAGAATTGATAACATTCTTCTCTATTTTCTAATGTAAGAATAGCATCAAATAATTCATCTAATGCTTTTCCTCGTAATTTTTCTATTTGCATCAAAAACAACCCCTGTACTTTCAATTTAATCTCAGTTCAACGTACTAATACATTAAAGTGTAACCATTTCATTTGAAAATTTCAATCATTCTAAACCTGCACGGCTAAAAATAGTGTCTACTTGATTTAAATGATGTTTAGGATTAAAACATTCATCTAATTCCTCAGAGCTTAATAACTCAGTAATGGATGAGTCATTTTCAATCAATGTTCTAAATGGTGTTTTAGTTTCCCAAGATGTCATCGCTTTTGGCTGTACTTTATCATAAGCTACTTCGCGTGCTAACCCTTTATTGATTAAGGCTAATAATACACGCTGCGAATAGATAAGGCCGTATGTTTTATCAATATTTGTTAACATATTGTCTTCAAACACAGTAAGTCTTTCTACAATATTTGTAAATCTGTTTAATCCATAATCTAACGCTATCGTAACATCTGGCAACATGATGCGTTCTGCTGATGAATGAGAAATATCTCTTTCATGCCATAATGCTACATTTTCGTATGCAGTGGTTACATATCCTCTGATAACACGTGCGATGCCTGTAATATTTTCTGAACCAATTGGGTTACGTTTATGAGGCATCGCTGATGAACCTTTTTGTCCTTTGGCAAATGCTTCTTCTACTTCTCGTGTTTCAGTTTTTTGTAAATTACGTATTTCTACCGCGAATTTTTCCATAGAAGTGCTGATTAAGGCTAATGTAGCAATATAGTATGCATGGCGGTCTCGTTGTAATGTTTGTGTTGAAACTGGCGCCGCATCTAAACCTAAATGTTCACAGACATATGCTTCGATTTCTGGTGGGATATTTGCAAACGTTCCTACTGCACCACTCATTTTACCTACTTCGATTTCTTCTCTGACGCGTTTGAAGCGCTCTAAATTACGTTTCATTTCTGTATACCATAAAGCCATTTTTACACCAAATGTCGTCGGTTCAGCGTGTACGCCATGTGTGCGTCCCATCATTAATGTATATTTATAGTCTTTGGCTTTTTGCGCTAATACTTCAATAAATCTTTCTAAATCTTTTTCAATAATATCGTTCGCTTGTTTAATTACATAACTTAACGCAGTGTCAACTACGTCTGTTGACGTTAAACCATAGTGAACCCACTTACGTTCTTCCCCTAATGTTTCAGATACTTGTCTTGTAAATGCAACGACATCATGACGTGTTTCTTCTTCAATTTCTTTTGCACGGTTAACGTCAACCTTCGCATTTTGGCGAATTTTTTTTACATCTTCAGCAGGTATATCACCTAATTTACTCCAAGCTTCACACGCTAGTATTTCTACCTCTAACCATGCTTCATAACGATTTTGATCCGTCCATATATTAGACATTTCTTCTCTAGAATAACGTTCTATCATTGAAATAAGCTCCTATCTTACGTAAGTTTTAGTGCACAAACTCCAAAACATGTACATTTAACAATATTTTACGATTAAAGTTCGTGTTTGTTCTTTTCACTATTAGTTTAACAGAATTAGCTTTAAATGTATAAGCCTTTTCTTCCTTCTTTAAGAAATTTTAACATGTTTCATAAAAATAATGGATAGGATTAAAATCCATTTTCATTAAAATGCATTATCTTGTCTTCCTTATATTGTCTGGGATTAATAAACTTAATTTAAAGGGCTTTCAAATAAGCTATGCACTATTCATAGCATATTTAAGGCTGGAACATATATTGATGTCCCAGCCTCCTTCAAGCATTTATTCTTGCAATTTTCCAACAAATTGAATTTCCTGTCTATATACTTCATAAGTACCATTTTTATTTTCTTTGTAAATTGGTTTTTCAAAGCGCTTAACAGGCATATAACCAGCGTCTCGCATACGTTTTAAACAATCTTGAATAGTTTCGTTTTCGCCAACCTTGAATTTTTGTTGTTTCTTCATATACTTTCCACTTTATCTGGATCATATTGTTTGAGTTTTTTACTTCGAACGCCTTTAACCCAGAAACCACCGTGGATTGTTCTTGGCTCGTATGCGATAATAAAGGCTTTTTCGTCTATTTGCTTGATTGTTTCAATCAGTTTTAATTCAAAACGTCTCGGGGTTAAAATTTGCAAAATTAACCTTGCGCCATCTCGGCCATATGCAGTATTGTGCGTGACACCATAACCTAAATCTCTCAATTGTTTTGGTAAATCTAACTCATGTTCAGAAGATGTTACATTAACTACTGTATAGCCCAGTGCTAATTTTTCTTCAATTTTCATTCCTACTATGATACCAATTGAGAACCCAAAAGCATATGCAAAGACATTCTGAATTTGGTCTAAACTAGACATAACCATACCTAAACCAATAACATATACTAAGACTTCTAGGAAACTTACTACTGCTGCAACATAGCGATAACCTTTAAGTGTTAATATCGTTCTCATTGTTAAGCATGTCACATATGCAACATTAATAATAAAAATTGCTAAAACCATTAACCATGGATTAGATGTTATCACTGACATGTCCATTTTCCTTTCTGTCACATTAAATTCAAATTATTTTATCAGTAAGTTACTATTTTGTCACTAAAATTATTCGAAATTTGTTTGGTTTTTTGGCCATGTATATCTTGTATATGCTAATTCTCTTTTATGTGCATTTTTAATATAATGACTTTCGATGATTGATTTAACTTCGCTTGGAACAGGCTTTCCTTCCAAATAGTCATCAATATGATTATAACTAACACCTAATGCATCTTCATCTGGCACTTGTGGTTTATTTTCTTCTAAATCAGCAGTTGGTACTTTTTCATATAGATGTGAGGGAGCGCCCAAATATGCGAGTATTTGACGGCCTTGACGCTTATTCAAACCAAACAGAGGCGCTATATCTGCTGCCCCATCACCGTATTTAGTAAAGAAGCCTGTTAAATTTTCAGCTGAATGGTCAGTACCTACTACAATACCTTGTGTATTGGAAGCAATTGAAAATTGTACTTTCATACGTTCACGCGCTTTTTCGTTTCCCTTTTGAAAATCTGTTAATATAATGTCTGCATTTTTTAACGATTGAACACTTTGATCCACTGCAGGTTTAATATTCACAGTGAATATTTCATCAGGCTGTATAAATTCCAAAGCATCTTCCACTTCGTCCGCGTCACTTTGTTCGCCATAGGGCAATTTGACCGCAATAAATCGACAATCGATATCTTTCTCTTTTAATTCATTAACTGCAATTTGGCACAATTTACCAGCTAAAGTTGAATCTTGTCCGCCTGATATACCTAACACCAAGGATGTGATAAAAGAGTGAGATTGAACGTAGTTTTTTACAAACTGAATGATTTGACGTGTTTCTATCTTGCTATCAATTGTAGGCTTCACTTTCATTTCTCTAACAATAATATCTTGAATTTCACTCATTTTCTTCCTCCATCTCCTTAACCTGTTCTGCCACTTCAAATATACGTTTATGTTTATTTTCCCAACATTCAGTACTTAAATCAACTGGATACTCTTGTGGGTTAAGGTGACGTTTATTTTCATCCCATAAGTAAGATAGGCTTTCCGTTAAATAAGCTTGTGCTTCTTTTTCACTTGGTAAATCGTATACTAATTTACCATCTTTGAAAATATCATGGTGTAATGCTTTTGCTATAAAAGATTTTATAAATTTCATCTTATAAGTGTGAACAGGATGGAATAATTTAAGTGACGACTCGTTATAAGGATCTTCATGAGCCAGTGTAATATAATCGCCTTCAGCTTTATTTGTCTTTTTATTAATAATACGATATACATTTTTCTTACCAGGTGTAGTTACTTTTTCTGCGTTATTAGATAATTTTATACGGTCTACATATGATCCAGAACTATCCTCAACTGCTACCAACTTATAAACAGCGCCTAAAGCAGGTTGATCATAACCTGTGATTAGTTTTGTCCCTACTCCCCATGAATCAACCTTTGCACCTTGAGATTTTAAACTCGTAATTGTCTGCTCATCTAGATCATTCGAAGCGATAATTTTAGCATCAGGGAAACCAGCTTCGTCTAGCATACGACGTGCTTCTTTCGATAAATATGCTATGTCTCCGGAGTCCAAACGAATGCCGACAAAATTAATTTTATCACCTAATTCTTTAGCAACTTTAATTGCTGTTGGCACACCTGATTTTAACGTATGGTAAGTATCAACTAAAAATACACAATCTTTGTGACGTTCTGCATATTTTTTAAACGCTATATATTCATCTCCATAAGTTTGAACCATGGCGTGTGCGTGTGTCCCTGAGACTGGAATACCAAATAGTTTTCCGGCACGTACATTACTTGTTGAATTGAATCCTCCAATATATGCAGCTCTTGCGCCCCATAAAGCTGCATCTGCTTCTTGTGCACGTCTTGTCCCAAATTCCATCAAATTGTCATTGGGCGCTACTTGTTTAATTCTACTAGCTTTTGTAGTGATGAGCGTGTGAAAATTTACAATATTTAATAACATTGTTTCGATTAATTGCGCTTGGATTAAAGGCGCTTCAACTCTTAATAAAGGTTCATTACCGAAACACAACTCGCCTTCTTGCATAGAACGAATATTACCAGTAAATTTTAAATCTTTTAAATATCCCAAAAAATCTTCTTGATAACCAATGGATTTCAAATATTCAATATCTGAATTTGAAAAATGAAATTTTTCGATATAATCAATAACACGTTTTAACCCATTAAAAACCGCGTAACCACTATTAAATGGCATACTTCTAAAATATAAATCAAATATAGCATAACGTTCGTGAATGCCATCATTCCAATAACTTTCTGCCATATTTATTTGATATAAATCATTGTGTAATACAAATGTATCATCTTCAAATTGGTACACCGCTATCTCTCCAATCGGCTTTTTCATTAGTTTAACACAAAATAATAATCGTTTATATCTGAAACAAATATATATGTGTATATAAATACAACGTTTTTGTAGGGGTATTTACATTTATAAATCATTAGTTATTCATAATGATAGTTTTTACATTTTTTCAAATAGTAGCGACAAAATAGTGACAATTATTTTAGTAAGGATTAAAAATATACAAAATACCGTATAATATGTTATGAGGTGTTTATATGTTAAACGAAGCTAAATCTTTTGTTAAAACGATGTATAGAGAACTAAATTATAATGAAGATAGTATATCAAAACGCATTTATCAAATTGAGAAACAAATTAATGCCACAGGCACGTATGAACATACAAATGAAGAACTTATTTATGGTGCTAAAATGGCTTGGAGAAATTCCAATCGTTGTATTGGCCGTGCTTTTTGGGACGCTTTAACAGTAAATGATGCAAGGCACATCCAAACTGAAAATGAATTTATTGACACAATTGAAAGCCATATTCAAATTGCTACAAATAAAGGTAAAATAAAGCCATATATTACAATTTTTTCATCTCATCATCCACCCCAAATTTTTAATAATCAACTTATAAGATATGCTGGATATGAAGATGTTGGCGATCCAGCTGAAAGGAAAGTTACACAATTAGCGGAATATCTAGGATGGGAGAGCAAACATACTCATTTTGATATTTTACCATTAATTTATCAAATGCCTGGAGACAAATTAAAGTTTCATAATTATAATCCTGAGTTAATTAAAGAAGTACCTATCACTCATGAGCAGTTTCCAAAATTAAAAGAACTTGGTTTAAAATGGTATGCAGTCCCTATCATATCTAGTATGGACTTGAAAATTGGGGGTGTGACATATCCGACTGCCCCATTTAATGGTTGGTATATGGTAAATGAAATTGCCGTGCGTAACTTTACGGATTCATATCGATATAATTTATTAGAAACTATTGCAGAAGCATTTGAATTTGATACACTAAAGAATAATTCTTTCAATAAAGACAGAACATTAGTCGAATTGAATTATGCAGTATATCATTCATTTAAAAACGAAGGTGTTTCAATGGTTGATCATTTAACTGCGTCAAAACAATTTGAAAGATTTGAAAAAAATGAACAAAAACATGGAAGAATAGTTACTGGTAAATGGTCTTGGTTGGCGCCCCCATTATCTCCTACACTTGTATCTAATTATCATCATGGATATAAAAATGAGATAAGAGATCCTAACTTCTTTTACAAAAAACAATCATCTACTACAGGCTGTCCCTTCCATTAACACTTTAAAATTACACATATCTTAATAAGGGGTAACGTCAAATGAAATTATATTATTTAGGACCAAAAGGTACTTTTTCATATTTAGCTGCACAAAAATATAAATCTGATTCAGAAATTGAATATGTTTCAAAATCAAATTTATATGAAGTGGTTGCTTCTGTATCAGAAGATGATAATAGTATCGCTGTAGTACCAATAGAAAACTCAATTGAAGGCACTATAAACATTGTTGCTGACGCCTTAACACAACAAAATATTTATGCTCAAGGAGAAATTCATTTAGATATTCAATTTGCTTTATATGGATTAGAAAATGCTACAGTAAACGATATTTCTAAAGTGTATTCCATAGGACCTGCAATTAGTCAAACTAGCAAATATATTCAACAACACGATTTCACATATGATTATGTAGATAGCACAATACAGAGTTTAGAAAAAATCACTAATCATGTTGGCGCTATAGCGCCTTTAGGTAGCGGAGAGACTTACGGTTTTCAACCTATTGAACAAAATATTCAAGATTTTCCTCATAATGTCACGCGTTTCTTAGTAGTCAGCAATCAACCACAACATTTAGATAACGCCAGTGATACCATGCTATTAATCACACCACAATATGATAAACCAGGTTTGTTGGCGAGTATTTTAAACACGTTTGTCCTTTTCAATATCAACTTATCTTGGATTGAATCCAGACCTTTAAAAACACAATTAGGTATGTACCACTTTTTTGTACAAGCAGATACTGGATTAACTGAAGATTTATCAAAAGTGATCAAAATCTTAAATACATTAGACTTTCAAGTCACTGTGATTGGATCATTTAATAAATTAGGGCACACTTAATACAAAATAGCTCCTATAAAGGAAGACCGAGACACAAAAACGGTGCCTTAGGCATGTACACCTACTTTTTAAATTAGTAGCACTTATACATCATTTTTAGCTTATGTAATTCTCTTAAACTAAAATACTTTTGCATAAAAAAAGAGACCCCACTGGGTCTCTTTTTGTTAGGTTAGCGTAACACCGTTATTTTATAAAAATGCGATTTATTTTAATGGTAATGGTTTGGTTACATCTATACCTAATACTGGAGGCACTAAGAAATAAACAACTAACACGATAATAACAATACTTAATATGTTGACCCAAAAACCAACTGATGCCATTTTTTTAATACTGATTTTTCCAGTACCGAAGACAATTGCGTTTGGCGGTGTTCCAACTGGCAGCATGTACGCACAGTTAGCTGCCATCGCTGCTGGGACCATCAGTAATAGTGGATGCACATTTACAGCGACAGACAATGTAGCAAGTATTGGTAAAATCATAGTTGCAGTCGCAGTATTGGAAGTAATTTCTGTTAAAAACAGCACAAATATTGTAATCACAAGCACTATAATTAACGGGCTCACACCTTCGATTAGCTTTAATTGCTCGCCTAACCATTTCGCTAAGCCACTTTCAGAAATACCCTTAGCAAGTGCTAAACCACCGCCAAAGAGAATTAACACGCCCCACGGCAAATCCTTAGCAACATTCCAATCAATAATTCGGGTATGTTGTTCTTTATTTTTAGCAGGTATCAAAAATAACAAAACAGCAATAAACATTGCAATCGTACCGTCCGCTACTTCTGAAGTAAGCGACCAATTTTTCAATAAAAACTCTCTGCTGATCCATAATAAGCTGGCTAAAATAAAAACAGCTTGAACTACTTTTTCTTCATATTTCATTTTACCTAATTCATCTAGTTTTTTTCTAATTAAATTTTGACCGCCTGGTAATTCTTTCATATCATGTTTGAAAGCGACATAGCGCAAATATAGCCACACTAAAACAAGTAATATAATAACGGTTGGCACACCAATTATCATCCATTTAGCAAAACTGATTTCTTCACCAAAAGCTGATTGATATTGCCCTTTTAAAATAATGAGTGGCGGTGTCCCAATAAGTGTACCTAAACCACCTATCGTACCCGCATAACCAATAGCTAACACCATAGATTGTTCGAATTTACTAATGCTCGTGGCATTCATTTGTTCACCTTTTAACTCATTAGCCTCTTTAATAATTGCCAAGCCAATTGGAATCATAATCATAACCGCTGCTGTATTTGAAACAAACATAGATAAAAAGCCCGTTGCAATCATAAATCCTAACAATATTTTCCCTGTGCTTGTGCCTAAAATACTAATAATTGTTAAAGCTACACGTGTATGTAAATTCCATCTTTCCATAGCGATTGCTAAAATAAATCCACCTAAGAATAAGAATATAATATCGTTGCCATATTGAGCAGATACTTCTTCTGGACTGAGCACATGACCAACAGGTAATAAAACGAGTGGCAATAAACTAGTTGCTGCTATCGGTATTGCTTCAGTAATCCACCAAATAGCAATCCAAATTGTAATAGCAAGCACGAAAACACCTTTATTTGATAAATTTTCAGGCTGAA
Organism: Staphylococcus sp. GDY8P131P; assembly: GCF_017891975.1. Classification (NCBI taxonomy): domain Bacteria; kingdom Bacillati; phylum Bacillota; class Bacilli; order Caryophanales; family Staphylococcaceae; genus Staphylococcus; species Staphylococcus sp. GDY8P131P. The sequence continues at coordinate 54,082 of NZ_JAESKF010000001.1, read as the reverse complement.
AAATCAATAATGTTAAAATAAATAGTAGCGGTCCTAAAATTAAACCTACAAATTGCCCTGCATTATACGGTTTCTTTTCTTTGTCTTTAGAAAAGAAAGTTAAATACTGAGAACGCCTCATTTCCCCTTTGCTTTTATCACTCATAATGTTCCCCCTTATTTCAGATGTTTTCTGAATTTTCTTAAATTATCACTCTATAACATAATATAATTCTAATTAGATTTCAATATTATATATTAATGTTTTAACTCAGAAATGTGAAACTAAGCGACGTTTAAATTGATTTCACATTCACTTTTTTAATTTTTATATTTCCTTGACTTAAAAGATGCAAGTTCTGTATATCTTTCAAATATAAGGTTTGAGAGCTATAACCAAAATCATTTTGAGCGATTAAAACACGATTGTGCTTTATATTATTGTAACTTTGGATACGAATTGCATCTTTAGCCATATAACCCAAAAATTGGTTACGATAAATATATAAATTCTTTCCTGCTTGCGTCGGCCTTACATTCCCTTTGAGATCTTGTGCATTTTTGCCATCTTTGACTGCTAAAAAACGTAAACCGCCCACGCAATTTTTAAATACATTATGATGCACAAATATATCTTTAGATTTTAAAGGTGTGAGCGCGTATTGGTTCATGCCTTCAAACGTATTAAATCGAATATGAATATTTTCGTAAAATTGATTATACCTGCTTGCATGAGAGCCAATCGCCCTGTTCCATGCATCCATATGAGGCGTTTTAGAACCTCCAAAATAGCAATTTTCAATCACTACATTTTTAGTTATTGTCCCATCAGTAGCGCCAAACTTAGGAAAAGCGCCTTTTACTTGGATATCTAGTTGTACCGCTTCAGAAAATGGGCGTGTACCATTATTATCATTAAATCCTAGGAATTGACATCTATTGATATATAAACCGTTGATTCCACATGCATCAAGTGCGTGACCCCCAACCACATCTTTAAATGTGACGTTTATGATTTGAATATCTTCTGCGTGCCCCATACACATTGCAGTATTGTTATACGGATATTGATACCCATTCATATCAAATGTACCTCCAGCAATATGTATATGCCCATTACCATCATATCCATAATAAGATTTTAACCAGTTTCCATTTTTCAATAATGTATCTTTACCTACTCTTTTTAATACCGCTTCATCATCCAGTATTAAGGTCGTGGAATCATATATTACCAGTGGTCTATGTATATGATACTCCCCTTTAGGGACATAGATTGTAGTATGTTTGTGTTTTTTAGCATATTTTAATGCTTTTTGCATTGCACGTGTATCTGCTCGTTTGTCCTTTCCTTTCAAACCAAATTGTTTAGCATTAATCCGCATTAATCCACCTTCCTTCTCAATTTCATACTCTATAATAAACTAATACAAAGTTTCTTAAACGCTTTATTTGCATCTTTATTGATTTACCTACTTAAGATATAATGGCTGTAATCTAAAATTTTGGGAGTGTTACATAATATGAAAAATAGCGCACTTATCATTGTCGACTATTCAAATGATTTTGTGGCTGATAATGGTAAATTAACTTGTGGCCTTCCTGGTCAACAAATTGAAAATTATATTATCGAAAGAATTGAAGCTTATAACAATAAACAAGCTAATATTTTTTTCCTTATGGATTTACATTATGAAGAAAATACGTATCATCCAGAAAACAAACTTTTCCCTCCTCATAATATAATAGATACTACAGGAAGAGAACTTTATGGCAAAGTAAATGATATTTATCAAAATATCCTGTTTAACGATCATGTACATTATTTAGATAAAACACGTTATGATTCTTTTTGTGGTACGCCATTAGATATTATGTTACGCGAAAGAAACATTACACATTTAGAAATTGTCGGTGTGTGTACCGACATTTGCGTACTCCATACTGCTATTACTGCATATAATTTAGGATATTCTATTTCAATCTCTCATAAAGGCGTGGCGTCGTTTAATCCAACGGGCCATCAATGGGCTTTAGACCACTTTAAAAATTCTCTAGGTGCTGAAGTAGAATAACAATACAAAATCATGATAAAATATAACTAAATATAAAATAAGGAGAATTTAAACATGGCAAAAACTTATATTTTCGGGCATAAAAATCCAGATACAGATGCAATTTCATCAGCGATTATTATGGCAGACTTTGAACAACAAACAGGAAATGCAGAGGCAACACCTTTTCGATTAGGTGAAATAGGTCCTGAAACACAATACGCATTAGATCAGTTTAAAGTTTCAACGCCAGCATTATTAAGCGATGACTTAAATGATCAAAACGTCATTTTAGTGGACCATAATGAATTCCAACAAAGTGCTGATACAATCGATAAAGCATCAATCAAACATGTAGTCGACCACCACAGAATTTCTAACTTTGAAACTGCAGCACCTTTATACTACCGTGCTGAGCCAGTAGGTTGTACTGCAACAATTTTATACAAAATGTATAAAGAACGTGGATTTGAAATCAAACCAGAAATCGCTGGTTTAATGATTTCTGCTATTATTTCAGACAGCTTATTATTTAAGTCTCCTACTTGCACACAAGAAGATATTGAAGCTGCGGAAGCATTAAAATCAATTGCTAATGTTGATTTAGAAGCGTATGGTTTAGAGATGTTAAAAGCTGGAGCCTCTACAACTGATAAAACTGCAACTGAACTATTAAATATGGACGCAAAATCATTTAACATGGGTGACTATATTACACGTATTGGACAAGTTAACACTGTAGACATTAACGAAGTATTTGAACGCCAAGAAGAATTAGAAAAAGAAATGTTAGAAGTTAGTACAAATGAAAAGTATGATCTTTTTGTATTACTTGTAACTGATATAATCAATAGTGACTCTAAAATTCTAGTTGTTGGTGCAGAGAAAGATAAAGTAGGTTCTGCGTTTAATGTTCAACTTGAAAACAATACCGCTTTCCTTCCAGGTGTTGTATCACGTAAAAAACAAGTTGTACCACAAATCACGGAAGCTTTGAGTTAGTTCAACACAATAATTTTAAATAACTATGTTAAATTGAAAACTTAAATATTTTACTAAACAGCAAAACTGGGACATAATTGTTATGTTCCAGTTTTTTATCAACTATTTTGAGCTATCTAAATCGCCAATATACTAGGAGGAATAATATTTGAATTTAATAGAACAAACTTTCCACAATAGTAAACAATATTTTAATACTCATGAGACTAAATCTCTTAAATTTAGAAAAAAACAACTTAAACAGTTAAGCAAAAGTATTAAAAACTATGAAAATGAATTACTTGAAGCTTTTCAAAAAGATTTAGGTAAAAACAAAGTAGAAACATATGCAACAGAAATTGGTTATACATTAAAAAGTATTAAATTAGCTCGTAAAGAACTTAAAAATTGGTCAAAAACCAAACAAGTAAATACGCCATTATATATGTTTCCTACTAAAAGCTATATTATGAAGGAACCTTATGGCACAGTCTTAATTATCGGTCCTTTCAACTACCCTTTCCAATTGCTCATAGAACCATTAATTGGTGCTATTGCAGCTGGTAATACTGTTATACTCAAACCTTCTGAATACACACCAAACGTATCAGAAATAATAGAGAAAATAATTACAGATGCATTTGCCCCTGAGTATATTAGTATTATTCAGGGAAACGCTGAAACTACACAATCTTTACTTCAATTACCTTTTGACTATATTTTCTTTACTGGTAGTGAACAAGTTGGCCACATTGTTTATAAGGCAGCAAGTGAACATTTAACACCTGTTACTTTAGAACTCGGCGGAAAATCCCCGGCCATCATTGACGAAAGTGCTAATATCAAAGTGGCAAGTGAACGTATTAGCTTTGGTAAATTTACGAATGCAGGCCAAACTTGTGTTGCACCGGATTACTTACTTGTAAATCGTAAGGTCAAAAATGAGCTCATTAGCGCGTTAACAAAAACAATCACTGAATTTTATGGAGAAAATATACAGGAAAGCCCAGATTATGGCCGTATTGTAAACGAGAAGCATTTTAACCGTTTAAGTGAATTGTTAAATATCCATAAACCTGAAATAAGTTTTGGCGGTCAAACAGATGCTGATGAAAATTATATTGCACCTACTATTTTAGACGGCATTACCATCAATTCAAAAATTATGGATGATGAAATTTTCGGTCCATTATTGCCAATTATAACTTATGACGATTTTAACGAAGCTATTGATTTAATACGCACTAAACCTAAACCGCTCAGTCTTTATTTATTTAGCGAAGATGAAAACAGTTCAGAACGTGTCTTAAACGAACTATCCTTTGGTGGAGGCGCAATAAACGATACTTTAATGCATTTAGCAAACCCAAACTTACCATTTGGTGGTGTTGGTGCTTCTGGTATAGGAAAATATCACGGTAAGTATACTTTCGATACATTTAGCCATGATAAATCATATATTTTTAAATCTACACGGCTTGAATCAAGCTTACTTTTCCCACCTTATAAAGGGAAATTCAAGTATATTAAAGCCTTTTTCAATAAATAATATTAAAATATAAAAGTCCGAAAACTAAAATTTAGCTTTCGGACTTTTATATTTTTATTATTGTAAAAACTGAACACAAACACCTTCTGGTGCAGTGTATTGACCATCAGATTTTTCTAATTTTCCAGTCACTTTATCTCGTTTAAATACAGTTAGCTCATAACCATCTTCTTGGTGTGCACAAACTAAGAAATCATCTGTCTCAGTAATATTAAAATCGCGGGGAAATGCTCCTCCACTACCCACTATGTCTACTAAGGAAATTGTGGCTCCGTTATCTCCTATTTTAAAAATTGCGATACTGTCATGTCCTCTATTACTAATATATAGGAAGTTTTGATCATGAGATAATCTTACCGCAGCTAACTTTGTAGCACCTTCAAAATTTTCAGGAATCGTTGCATGGCGTTCAATTTCCGAAAATTCACCATTCTTGTACTGCATAACACTTACAACATTAGATAATTCATGAACTACATAAGCAATTTCACCATTTTCATGAAATGTAATATGTCTTGGTCCATCACCTGGTTCAAAGTCAAATACGGCATATTCGCTATAACCTTCTTCACCAAATTCATATGTTATAAGCTTATCAGTACCTAAATCCATTGCTACAACATACTGTTCATCTGGTGTGGTATCTAAATAATGAACATGAGGTTGCTCTTGTCTTTCTAGAGGACCTGTAGGATAATCATGTGCTAATTCTTGGATTAAACGAACCACTTCACCCGTAATTGGATTTGCTTCATAGATACGAGCAAGCCCTGCACCATAAACCGCTTCAAAAACATATTTACCATCTGGCGATACTGAAACATAACATCCGCTACCTTTTGTGGAAGCTAAACATTTATTGATAAGACTGAGTTTGCCATCTTCTCCTATTTTAAGACTTGCAATGCCACAATCTTCCCCTTCTCGTGTTACAGCATATAAAAAAGCGTCATGTTGATTTACATATGTCGACGCTTCTAATTCATAACCCGTTTCCACTTCAGTAATCGTCCCCGTTTGTTCATCTAATTCAAAGCGGTAGACGCCCTTACCTTCTTTTTTTGTATATGAACCAATATATCCTATTGTTGTCATGTAAACCCCTCCATATTATGATACTTTCATTTTAATAAATATTACGAATAAAAGACAATATAATGTTTTTTATTGATAAACATACATATACATCGTTTAAATAATGTTTCTTCATAAAAACTCACCTTGCTTATTAAACCAAATGCTTATGTCATCCTATCATTTTCCATGATACATTTTAAACATTTCTTTAACCGTCTCCATTAGTTGAAAAACATTGTCATACTTATGATACCACTTTCAATGAAAATTTAACTATTACCTACTTTTGACAATAGATTTATAAATTTTTGAAAAATAACTTGCACAAACACGAACAAATGTTCTATTATGATATTGAGGTGATTTGATGCATTCAGATAAATACAATAATAAAGAAACAGATTACAGAAAAATTCCAAGAGAAAAACTAAACCCTAATATCCCACAAGGGCGTGGTATGGTTAAATGGGCCCCGTTCGCTACATTACCTGAGCAATTTGAAGCTATACAACAGCATATCGTAGATCAAAATAAAATTGACCGCCCTATTTTATCAGACGATCAATTAAATGAACTCAATAGTCAATTACACTATGCTTTACATAAAAATACACTTATCCACATAGAATATTACCAAGATGGTTGGTTAGAACATACCATCCTGAAAATTAAAAATATAGATATGGTTCATATGACGTTAAAAGGTCATGCATGTCATAATAACGAAATCGTTAAATTGTCTTTATTTGATATCATGCAAATCTCGCACGACACTAGGCATTAACTTTACTTCACATAGATTGAACCTATAAATTGCTTAATTCCTTCAATCAGATAAGCATTAACAACTTCGTTGAACGTTTTGAATATGTAGACATTCATACTGTATATGGAAGTCAGAAAGGAAACTATGTTGTCTTTTTAATTTTTTCTTCCTTAAGTAAAGAAGTTTAGGAAAAATCATACAAGAACTAGAGCGTTTGCATAATAACTGTCGGCCTTCATAAGCAGTAACCTCTTTAAAGATTAAAAGATTTATGCAGTGACATTTAATACCAGTCATCTAACATTTGTATCATACATAGCCTTGATTGTTTATCAGTATTTCAGACAAAAAAATAGAACACTCTAGGGTGTTCTATTAGTAAATTAATTATTTGATTCAATATCTGAAACAATTTCTTTTGTTTTACTTTCGATATCTTCAAAATCTTTTTTGAAAATATAAGCAAATACTACAGCACCGATGCCTGCTGCTAATGATACAGTAAGGATTGTACCAAATACAAATTTAAATAAACCTTTAATAAAATTCCACATTCTGTTTCACCTCAATAATTTATTAACATGTCTAATATTTATGATAGCACATTTAACTACATCAATAAATATATACCCATTTCCAAATATACTATTCTAAATATTTTTAATGTAATATTCCATATTCAAGACATAAAATAAATTATTATTAAATCTAAATCTGTTAAAACAATCGACACGAATATACTCACTACTATTTGAAGTTGACATTATACTACTATAAAATAATTGTAGATGTTAATTACCCCACCAAGTTGATATAGCATCTCTTAATTTTCCATAATAATTTAACATACTCATCACCTCATTCAACTAACATACAAATTTAGTTTTAAAAGTTATCCTTATCATAACTGTCGAAGTAACATAATACAATTAACGTGAGATTACAATGAAGTGACATTTTTGTAAGATTACACTTTAATATAGGAGTTTAGAAATGCAAAATATACAATCAGATATTTTAACACATCGTGGGTCCCACTTTGATTTAGGCGTAAAAACCGCCGAATGGATGCAACAAACGCCCATGCTTAAAAATAGAGAAAGCGAATGGAAAAAACGTATGCCTCGTTTTGATATCCATATCAAAGAGACTTACGATGTTTTTCAAACTTATGCCCCTCAAATTTGGGAAGAGATAAAAGGGATGCAAGAAGTTTTAAATCTTCCTACTAACCAAATGATACTTAATTTTGGACATTATCGTTTTACCCCGTTAAAAAATAGCGGCTGTACTGTATTCTTAGGTGAAGATTATATGGTACGCAATTACGATTATCACCCTGCTACATATGACGGTCGTTATTTACTATTTCAACCAAATGATGGCGGGCTAGCGCAGATTGGCCCAACATCTCGTATAACTGGGAGAATGGATGGTATGAACGAGGCCGGTCTAGCTATGGGTTACAACTTTATGCATCGTAAACATCCTGGCGATGGCTTTGTTTGTTATATGATAGGCAGACTCATTTTACAGTATTGTAAAAATGTGTCAGAGGCAATTCAACTTTTAAAGGAAATACCACATAGAAGTTCTTTTAGTTATATTGTCATGGATAAGCAACTCGCGTCTGCTATTGTAGAAGTTACACCGCGTTCAATTGATGTGCGCTATGATTCTACTTGCACGAACCATTTCAAACTTTTAACGCATGAAAATAGAAATTACACAAAAGAATCCGAAGAACGTTTAAAACGACTGGTCAATCATAAACCAACAAACTTAAATAAAGCAGACGCTTTTCAACTATTTAATGATCCACAGTACCAAATATACAGTAAATTGTTCAGAAGCTGGTCTGGCACTATACATACAAGTATGTATGAACCACAATCTTTAACTGCACAGATTGGAATAGGTCAAAATAGCTTTCCTACGAAAATAGATTTTGCAAAATGGCTTAAAGGCGATACGTTGTCTACCTACACTATTGCAGGTCACCTAGACACCGATTTAACATTTGCAACTTACTAAGTATTCCATATAAAAATATCTCCCTCTAAAGTTTTCACTTTTTTAGTGTCTACTTTAGAGGGAGCATTTCAATCCCTAAGCCTCTTTAAATTATTAATCGATATTAATATCTCCGTCATTTGTATATAACTCTAGAATATTGTCTCCGTTTCCTACTCTATCGTTCACAAAACGACTATTATTGATATTTGTTGTACCATGAACAGGGTATAATTTTAATAATATATTATTAGGTGCTTGTTTATAACTAATATTAATATCACCCTTTTTCGTAGATGCTTTAAAATTTGAATTAACATCTATATCTGATAAATATATATTACTGTGATTGGCTAACAGTACAGATTTCTGAATTAACGAGTTTTCACTTAATATTCTTGCATTTTCAGTTTTAATATCAGCATTTATAACTTCACTGTCATCGAGCTTTATTTGTGAGTTTACACCTTTATATAATAATTTTTCAAATTTAGTTTTGTCTATATTTACTTTACCACCATTTTTATTATTTTTAGATATTTCAGCTGATTTTATATTTAAATTCTTAATGTTAATAGAATTATAACTACTTGACAACTTAAGTTTATTTAATTTTTCTTTAGGTAAGGTGATTATTAAATGATCGTCAAACTGTCTAAAGGGGTTGAAATTTAAACCGTAGTGGTTTTCTAACTCCTTAGTTTCTTTTACCTTTAAAGTATTATCCACTTCTTTTATGTCAATATTTCTTTTACCTTTATATTTTATCGAAGTTTGGCCACCTGATTTAATTAAGACTTTACAATTTTCAGTCAATACATCTAAATTTTTAATATCATTCGTATTCAACACCTTATTAACAGTGTTCAATTTTTCATTTTGCTTTTCAAAACCGAACCAGGCAATACTTCCTATTAGGAAACAAATGATAAACAGCCCTAGTCCGCCTATAAATAATCGCTTCATAGATCTGCACTTCCTTTAATTGTTCGGATATTCCATCTTAGGTATTTTAAAATCAAGCGATAAACAAGCTGGCTCAACTTAGCAATAATCACAAACAACACGATACCTAATCCTGTAAAAGAAAAAGCAAAAAAATAATTACTAATTGCAAGGCTCATCATATGATTTAGTAATCCGTGAATAATTAATAATATGGGGCTGATTGTTAAGAAAAAAGCCACAAGCAATAAACCAAACATAAATACAGCCAATACCACCATTGGTAACAAAATAATAACTAACGAAAGAATCCCCATACCAAGGGATGCCATAATAGCTTTGACAATATTTTTAGCATTTGGTCTATATTCTGCAGAAACGATTGCATTTTTTACCATAATCTCTTTACCGATTTGCTTTGGGGATTCTAACGCGCCAATAATTTGATACTCATTTTTACCGTCACTTTCTTGTTCAAAAAAATATTGTTCATACTCATACATGATCTTGTCTCGCTCATTACGAGGTAGATTATGTAATTCTTGTTCTAGAGCATTTAAAAAAGTGATTTTATCCAAGTTATCTACCACCATTCAATTCGTAAAATTGAACCAAATTCTATTGCAATTCAAAAAATAACATACCTAAATGGAATGTCATTTTTAAAGTTACTTCTTATTGATTTCAATTTTTTTATTTTATTATCTTTATGAATGAGAGATAATTTTATTTGATTATCTTTATCCACATAAATAGTAGCCTTAAATCCATTACGCAATTTTTTCTCAATAAAATTTTTACCCAGATAGTTTTTTACATTTTGTATACGATTGTTAATTGAGGTGTTGAAATTCGTATTGATGCTCTGATCACTTATTAAAGTCATTGATTTAACCGTATCATTACTTTTATCAACTTTATAAATCAAGTCTGGCTGTGATTTTGTATAATAAATTTGATATTTTTTTAACATCACATCATCATTTTTAATATAATTACGAATATCAATCTGAGAATTAACCTTATTTTGATTAATCGTTAAACATGATAAATTTGTAGTTTGTTCATTTTTTAAATAATTAATTAGCATCCAAACCATTGCGGCCATTAATAAAAAAATAATAAATACCAAAGTTTTACGTCGTTTCAAAGTAGCTTACACACTCCATTATACGTAAACAATATAGCATACTCAGATAGTATTTTCATTTAAAACATATGATGAAACTTATCATTTTTCTGAGTATTAAAAATTTTCTTTCACTAACAATTGTTGCTATAATAATACCTAATAAATTAAAGGGGGAAAAACAATGACAAGTTTAGAAACTTATTTCAAAAACAGTCAACCGCTTGATCAATACATTGAGGATATGACTGAAAACCAAGAAAATGTACTATCTATTTATAATTCATTCTCAATTCCTCAAGATGATGAACGTCTTGAAAAAATTAAATCACTACCTTATAGCAAGGTGCTTGTTATCACGGAAGATTGGTGTGGAGATGCCATGATGAATCTTCCTATTTTGAAACATATAAGTGAAGCACTTCATTTTGAAGTGAGAGTATTTCACCGTGATGAAAACACAGATTTAATAGATCAATACTTAACGAACGGTACAGCTAGATCCATTCCAATTTTTGTTTTTCTTAACGATGAATTTGAACAACAAACTGTTTGGGGACCTCGTTCTAGACACGCACAGAACTTTGTTGATGAAACACGCTCAAAGCTACCTGCAAAAGATGACCCAACGTTTGACGATAAAGCTGCAGAAACACATGCAATTATCTCCAATCGTTACAAAACAGATTCACAAATGTGGAAATATGTCTACGACTCAATTTTAGATAAATTGATTACTAAATAACTAAAGACGTATGGATTGCGCTAATATAACCGCAATTCATACGTCTTTTAAAAAAATTTTAATTTCGGTTATTTATATTAAATATCTTTCTTAGATGCATAGAACAAGTTGATGATAAATAAAATAACAATAGAAGCTGATGTTATAAACCATTGCCAATTAGAAAACGTATAATCCCCAGTAGTTGTTTTCGATGTTAAATAACTAAATGGGATATATTTTAATGCATCTTGAATATTGTCTCCAATTTTTGGAATCATTGGTAAAAATGGTTCCGCAAACGGCACAATTAATACTAAGAAAATACCCAAAGTAAAGATAAGCGCTGTTTTAGGTACGATTAGCGCAAATAAATATAATAATAAACCAAAGAATAGATGAAACATTAAGAAAAACCAAAGTAATTCAAAGATTTTTTCAGTTTTAACATTTTCACCGTCTACAATACCTTGAACAATTAAAATGAAAATCACAAGTATCGCTGTTATTAATATTGCTATTAATATAATAGAAATTACTTTTGCAATAACATAACCTACACGGCTCGATGTCTTATTCATATACAATTGTATTGTTCCTTGAGATATATCGCGTGTAATGGTTTTAATTACAAAAAGCAAGCCCATAATTGAAAAGAACCAACTACCTATCGCAAGTAATGTATTTCCATTCATTTCGTCAGATTGTTGAACAAATAGAATTGTAAATCCAATCATTGGCAAAATAGTCAATAGTAACGCTAAATAAGTCAATGGACTTTTAAAAATACTAATCAAGTCATATTTTACAAGTTGAATGCTATTCATTATTGGCCGCCTTTCTGATTTATATTAAAGTAAGTATCACGTAAAGAACTTTTACGTGTCTCAATATATTTAGGGAATATTGATTTACTAGCCAGTCCTTTGAGGATATTTCTATAATTTTTTTGTGCTTTCAATATAATTTCTCCACTCTCTTTTTGTGACTGTAAAACATCAAAATGTTCATTTAAGTAAGCTAACCCTTCATCAAAATCTTCTAATTCAAGATGTAACACTGTAGAATCAGTGGGTGCGCCTTCTTTCATATCTACATCTTGTACAAAGGTACCATCCCGTAAGAATACAGCTCTATCACAAATTAATTCGATGTCTTCAAGTTTATGACTAGAGATTAATATTTTCATATCTAGTTCTTGTACGAGTGATTGAATAGTTGTTAAAACATCTATAGAACCATCCGGATCCATACCATTTGTTGGTTCATCTAAGATCAAATATTTAGGCTTATTCATCAAAGAAACTGCAATTGCTAACTTTTGTTTCATACCCATTGAATATTTTTTTATTTTCTTTTTTATATAATTGCGCATTCCAAAAGCATCAATGATTTGGTCAGCGTACTTTTTATCGAAGCCTTTGCCTAACACATTAGCGAACAGTTTCAAATTATATAAGCCAGACTTATTATCGTATAATTTCGGATGTTCAATTAAGTAGCCTATATTTTCTTTATTACTTAATTGTACCTCTCCTTTGTAATTAACAATATTGCCATTCATGACCTTCATCAGTGTTGTTTTACCTACACCATTTTTTCCTATTAAACCTACAATTTGACTATGACCGAAGTCAAAATCAATATGGTCTAATACATTATTGCTACCATACGTTTTCGTAATTTCTTTTAATTGCATAGTACGCCTCCTTTAAAATTAAGTTAATTTTCTATATTGAATTATATAATTTATCACAAAAAATATAATGCTTAGAGCTAAAAAGCCATAGTTAAAGCTATCTTTAAAATACTTAAAATGTTCAAAATTATAATTGAATAATAAGGAATATCCAATAATCATTATCGCAATTAAAAACGGAATAAAAATCAGCATACCTAATATATAAGGAATGAAAGAAATATATTCTGACTTTTGTTCAGTGTATTTCTTAAACCCTATTGGGATTGCAAATAAATTAATTGCAATATATGAGAAAGGCAATGTGAAATTAATATTAATTGCATCCTTTGAAAAATCATTATTTGTTGCACCATATAAAGATAAAATACCGGCACCAATTAAAGTGAAAATAATTACTGTGAGATAGTTGGCATTAAGTAAAGACAGTTTAGAAACTGGCAAACTGGCAAAAAAATGATATGCATGTTTATGTCCTAATTTACTATTAAATCGAAAGACATGACCAGAATCTAACACTGAAATGGCTACTAAAATCATTCCAAGTGTAGAGTATAATACTTTAGCTAAATTGGTATGATAGTCCAACACAAGCTGCAATGGAGACGCAACGAGTAAAACGGTATAAATAGCAATTGTCCATTTACGCAACTTAAGATTTCGAATAAGTAAATTTTTCATCTTAGACCTCCCGTATTATTCGTTTTCATAACGATCGTACTCATTATTTCGGGTCCCTTTTTCGAGATAAACCATTAAATCTTCAATTGTAGGAGTAGTAATTGTAACAGAATTCCCGAATATTTCATAAAATACATTGGCTTGTGTGGTTAAAGCAGTATATCCTGTTTTATTTCTTTCAAAATAATATGTGAGTTGAACTAACTCTTCATCAATTTGTTGAGGATCACCTTTAACAATTTGAAATTGCTTTAAAATATTATCTAAAAAATCACCTAAAGCGATGTGGCCATCTTTAATGTAAACTAAGTAATCCGCGATTTTCTCTAAATCTGAAATGATATGTGTGGATATAAAAACGGTTTTTCTTTCGTCAATTAATTCTTTTTGTATTATATCTAAAACTTCATTTCTAATAATTGGGTCTAACCCAGAAGTTGGCTCATCAAATATAAATAATTCAGCTTGATGGCTAAACGCAATCGCTATAGATAATTTCATCTTCATACCAGTTGAAAAAGTTTTAATTTTTTTATTAAAAGATAAACCAAACTTTTCAATGTAATACTTAAAGATCTCATGGTCCCAACGGCTATAAAAAGGAGCAATATAATTTTCAATTTTTTTAATTGTCCATTTATCATTAAGATATAATTCTGAATAAACAAAACCAATTTTATCTTTAATAGCTACAGCATTATTTTTCATTTTTTGATTAAAAATGAATATATCACCATCATGAGGTTCAATTAAATCCATAATCAACCTAATGATAGTTGTTTTTCCTGCGCCATTAGCACCAATAAATCCCGTTACAAAACCTTGAGGTACACGAAAAGTAATATCGTTCAATTGAAATGCTTTATGTTGATAATGAACATTTTTCAATTCTATAACATTCATTCTTCGTCCTCCTCATAGATTAAAGTAAGGATCTCTTGTAATTCAGACAATGACATCCCTATTGTCTTAGCTTCTTTACTCATCGATTTAGCTAAAGACTCTATGACTATAAACTGTTTTTCTTTTAATATTGAACTATCTTGTTCTTTTACAAATGTACCTTTACCTCTAATAGTAAAAACAAAACCATCCTTTTCCAAATCTTCATAAGCACGTTTTGTGGTAATCACACTCACACTTAAATCTAATGCTAACTCTCTCATGGATGGTAAATGTTCTCCAGGAACAACGTAGCCTTTTAAAATATTTTCTTTTATTTGTTGTTTAATTTGCTCATAAATCGGTCTTTCACTACTATTTTTCAAAAGTATTTTCATTAACGTCCTCCCCCATAACTGTATATATACAATATATACAATATACACACAGTTGTAAAGAAAAATTTGTAATAAAATTAAAAACGAAATAAAAGCTATAAATAAATGTATTTACTATGCGATACACTCATTTATAGCTTTTTAAAATTATTTCTTTTTATTATGTTGATTATTCCTTTTTCGTCTATCATTACTTCTATTTATAAATGCACAAACCATAAACATAATCGCGGCAATTAGTAATTTAATTCCAGAATTTTCATGACCTGTAGCTTGTAAATAGTAGCCAACAATAAATAATATGATAGCAATAATCACAAATATTTTTGTTAAATGTTTCACTATACTCACCCCAAATAACTACATTGTACCAAAGTTTTCTTTTAATTTCTAAAAGCATTACATTAGTATAATGCGTATTTACCATTTTCTAGTTACTAATTTCTATTACGCGCAATAAAATATATTGTTTGCAGTTTCTACTTTACGATGATAAAATATATATTGCATCCACGGATTATACTACACAACCCCAAGTCTGGTACCGCAGACTTGGGGTTTTTGTGTAAGGCCGCCTATTTGTTTTTCCATTTGTCTTCTAACCAAACTCGAAATACAACAAGCAAGCCACCTGTTAATAACGTAACTATGATTTCTTGCCACCACGTAACCATACTACACCCCCCACAGAAAAAAGTACCATGTAGGAATTTGATGGCCTATTTATATTCTAACATAAAATAGAACGTGTGTTCGTATAAATAACTATAATTTTACAATTTTCTTATAAAACACGTGCAACACTTTAATTTTAACCTATTTCAAGATAATATAGATATATCATTTAAAAAAGTAAAGAGAGGTTGACCAACTATGAATCCTTTAGCTTTAGATTTAAACGAGCAATTATCTAAATCCAGCCCAGAAATTGCTGACATGCTTTCTGATCTTGGAAAGTTAATGTATTATCCAAAAGGTATTTTATCACAATCAGCTGAAGCAAAAGCTACTAAGTATAATGCTACAATCGGTATGGCAACATATAAAGATAGTAAAATGTATGCTGAAACATTAAACGATATGTTCAATCATTTAGAACCAGATGAAATTTTCCCCTATGCTCCACCTCAAGGTTTAGAGACGCTGCGCGACTTGTGGCAACAAAAAATGTTGAAAGAAAACCCTGATTTAAATTCTAATGACATGTCTAGACCTATCGTTACCAATGCATTGACACATGGTTTATCCCTAGTTGGAGATATGTTCGTTGATAGCGGCGATACGATTTTATTACCATCACATAATTGGGGTAATTATAAACTTGTATATAGTACAAGACACAGCGCTGAAATTGAAACGTATGACATCTTTGATGAGAATGGCCATTTTACTACTGAACAACTTGTTCATACATTAGAACAATACAATAAAGAAAAAGTTGTTTTAATTTTAAATTATCCAAATAACCCAACTGGTTACACACCTACAAAAGATGAGGCAACCATCATAGTTGATGCAATTAAATCACTTGCTGAACGTGGGACAAACGTAATTGCGTTAGTAGATGACGCATACTATGGTTTATTTTATGAAGATGTTTACACACAATCTCTATTTACTGCATTAACGAATTTACATTTATCAAACTTATTACCAATCCGTTTGGATGGCGCTACTAAAGAATTTTTTGCATGGGGCTTAAGAGTAGGATTTATCAGCTTTGGCGTTGAAGACGATACTACCAAACAAGTTTTAGAAGCCAAAGTAAAAGGATTGATAAGAAGCAATATTTCGAGCGGCCCAATGCCATCACAAAGCGCTGTTAAATATGTTCTTGAAAATCATGATGAATTTGATAAAGAGATTCAAAATAATATTAATACGCTAAACGATAGATACCGTGTTACAAAATCTGTTGTTTATGATGAAAAATATGCAGCATACTGGCAACCATATGATTTTAACTCTGGTTATTTTATGGCGCTCCAAGTTAAAGCCGTTAACCCAGAACAATTACGTAAACATTTAATTGAAAAATATTCAATCGGCATCATCGCATTAAATGATTCTGACATTAGAATTGCTTTCAGTTGTGTTGAAAAAAATGATATACCTCATGTTTTTGATTCCATTGCAAAAGGCATTGAAGATCTACAAAATGCTTAACAATAAAAAAGAGATGAAATTGCTAAAAAGCAATTTCATCTCTTTTTTATTGTTGTTGTTTCAAGACACGTGACATTTCTTCAATTTTACCGGCATGTAACGGGATATGAATCGCGTTTAGTACTAATAATTCATCTAATGTACTACAACCTGCAATCGTTTCAGTCAACTCAGCTTCTAATTCTTCATCTGTAAGTTTTCTAGAACGTTCAGGCAATGTTTGTAACGTATCTAATATCTCATTAATATCTGGTACTGTTTCGTCTTCCCAGTTTTCCGGTGAAGAACCATAACCAAACAGTTTTGTATATTTCTCTATATCCACTGTATTTTTATCATATAAAGATAAAGCTGTTTCGAATATAGTTAATACATGACCATATTGCCAATGTATCGTGTTTGGAAATAAATCAATTTTATCATCTAACACTTGATCATTATTCCAATTTTCATAATTTGAAATAAGATAATTAATGCCCATATCAATCACATCGTATACTGATTTTTTTGTCATAATTAAACTCCCTCCACAATTAGATATATCATACGTACAAGACACTCCTTTAACGTTTCAAGAGTTATCTAAAATGTACACTCACTCTCTACCCTTTTATTTATTAATTATTCATTTCATCTAAATTTATAATTAAATTTCAAATAATTTTAATTTCCTAAATCGTCCTGTTTCTACACATTTCTCACCATTACTACTGATAAAATTATCATATGGATAGCCAGTGTATGATTTATTTCATGTTCTTATTTATTAAAGCATGTTTCAGGATTAAAATTAAAAAACGTTTCTCAAAAGTTTGATAATCTAATGAGAAACGTCAATAAAGCATTATTTTAAAATTTTTACGTAAAATGATGTCATGTCAACAACCTAAATATTGATATAACAGCCTTGAATGGTTATTTTACATCATACCTGGCATACCACCCATGCCTGGTTGTGGGTCATTACCGCTTTCTTCTGGGATATTAGCTACAACTGCTTCAGTAGTTAAGAACATTGCTGCAACACTTGCTGCATGTTGAAGCGATGAACGTGTCACTTTTGTTGGGTCCACAATTCCAGCTTCTAGCATATTAACCCATTCGTTAGTTGCCGCATTAAAACCGACACCTACTTCTGAATTTTTAAGTCTTTCAACTATAATTGAACCTTCTAGACCAGCGTTTATTGCTATTTGACGAACTGGTGCTTCTAAAGCTTTCAGGACAATATTCACTCCTGTAGCTACATCGCCATCAGCTTCAATTTTAGATACTTTATCATAAATATTCATAAATGCTGTGCCACCGCCTGCTACGATACCTTCTTCCACAGCAGCTCTAGTAGAGTTTAAAGCATCTTCAATACGTAATTTGCGTTCTTTTAATTCAGTTTCACTTGCTGCGCCCACTTTAATTACTGCAACGCCACCTGCTAATTTAGCTAAACGTTCTTGTAATTTTTCTCTATCAAAATCTGAATCAGTTTCTTCAATTTGAGCTTTGATTTGGCTTACTCTTGCATCTATATTATTTTGATCGCCATCACCATCGACGATTGTAGTATTGTCTTTAGTAACTTCAGCTTTATTTGATGTACCTAACATATCAAGTGATGCATCTTTTAACTCTAAACCTAAATCATCTGTAATAACTTGCGCACCTGTTAAGATTGCTAAATCTTCTAACATTGCTTTACGACGATCACCAAATCCGGGTGCTTTTACAGCTACTGCAGTAAACGTGCCGCGCATACGGTTTAAAACAATGTTTGTTAATGCGTCGCCCTCTACATCATCAGCTACAATTAAAATTGGACGATTAGATTGAACTACTTGTTCTAATAGCGGTAAGATATCTTGGAATGATGAAATCTTTTTATCTGTAATTAAAATGTATGGTCTTTCTAGCTCAGCAACCATTTTATCGGAATCAGTTACCATATATGGTGATTGATAACCTCTATCGAATTGCATACCTTCAACCACTTCTAGTTCTGTGTTAAAACCACTTGATTCTTCAATAGTAATAACGCCATCATTGCCAACTTTTTCCATTGCTTCAGAAATATATTTACCGATTTCTTCATCTGCTGCCGAAATAGAACCAACTTGTGCAATTTCATTTTTATTATCCACATTTTGTGAAATTTCATGTAATGCTTCAATTGCAACGTCAACAGCTTTATCAATGCCTTGGCGTAAACCAACTGGGTTAGCACCACTTGTTACGTTTTTCAAACCTTCTTGAATCATTGCTTGTGCTAATACAGTTGCAGTAGTAGTACCATCGCCAGCAATCTCATTTGTCTTATTAGCTACTTCTTGTACTAATTTCGCACCCATATTTTCATATGGATCTTCTAATTCAATCTCTTTAGCGATTGTTACCCCATCATTTGTAATTAATGGTGATGTATATTCTTTATCTAATACAACGTTACGTCCTTTTGGTCCAATTGTAACTTTGACAGCATTTGCTAATTTGTCTACACCTCTAAGCATAGATTGACGTGCATCTTCAGAGAATTTTAAATCTTTAGCCATATTTCTCGTACCTCCATGTTGTTAGTATTTTATAAAGTTAATTTTTTATTTTCTATTCAATAATTGCTAAAATATCGTCTTCATTAAGGATTAAATAAGTTTCGTCTCCACGTTTAACTTCAGTACCGGCAAATTGTTGAAATACAACGTTATCGCCTTCGTTTACTTCAGGAGCAACTCGAGAACCATCTTTTAAAATACGCCCTGCACCTACTGCAATTATCGTACCTTCGTTTGACTTCTCTTTAGCGCTATCTGTTAATACGATACCACTTTTTGTTGTTTGCTCTTGTTCTATTTTTTGAATAATTACTCGGTTACCTAATGGTTTTAACATTGATTGTTCCTCCTTAGAATTAAAAATCTTTAGCACTTAGTTAATCAGAGTGCTAATCTACTTTCTATAATAATCAAAGTTGGTCAATATTTCAAGTTAAAACCATCACTGTTTATTTTGTATGAAAAACTAATTTGCGCTAAAATAGAGTATAAACTATTTTTGGAGGTTCATTATGTCTCGTTTGTGGGTATCCATATTGACATTAATTATTTATGGCCTTGCACAATATGGTGTTTTATTTTTTCATATGGCAGGCTTTTTTAACAATCTAAGTGGTAAATCATTAGCATTTGCTAATATTTATACACAAGTAACTTTATTTATTATTGCAGCATTTATCATCATTATTATCAACAACTTTATTTCTAATCCTACACAGCTTGAACAACAGCATAAGGAAAAGAAACGTTATGCAATTTTATGGTCATTAATTGGATATGTATGTGTTATGTTTTATCAAATTATTGCCGGCATTATCAATATGTATGTTCTAGGTGGCCCTAAATCAAGCCCTAACACTGAACAATTAATGAAAGTAGCCCAAGAAATACCTGTCTTTATTATTTTAATCTCAGTAGTAGGGCCTATTCTTGAAGAATATGTATTTAGAAAAGTTATATTCGGTGAATTGTATAACCTTATGAAGGGTAGTAAAGCGTTACGATTCATTGTAGCTTCAATCGTAAGTTCTATTATTTTTAGTGCTGCGCATGGCGACCCTGCTTTCTTTATAATTTACTTTGGCATGGGAATGATTTTTTCAGGTTTATATGCTTTTACAAAACGTATATGGGTGCCAATTGTTGTACATATGATGCAAAACGGTTTTGTAGTTATCATTCAAGTTTTAGTAGGGCCAGAAAAAATAAAAGAATTACAAGAAACAGCTTCATTTATCTTTAATTTAATTATTTAGATTATTGGAGTGACAAAATATATTAAGAAAAGAGCCTGAGACAACGATTGTCTCAGGCTCTTTATTGATATCAAAAGCATGTGGTTAAACCAAAAACATCATTGTTTCAATTTTGATATCCACGCTTAGGAAGGATAACGAAACTTTTTCTAGATTAGGTTTTTCTTTCATCTCTTTTTTTATGTCAATTCAATTAATGACTGTATTTATTTTATTTTGCTGTTTTTACGATGAACAAAATATCCAACCAGTACACCTACAAAAATTACAATAATCGCTGTGATTAAAGCAAATAAAGTGCGTTCAAATTTGATATCAATGGTATTTTGGGCATCTCTTTTTGTAGTCTCGGTTATTTCTTCATCACTACTTGAGTGATACTCATATTTGCCTGAAGCATTTTTGGTTTTTGGATTTTTCAAATCTGGCATTGAACCAATTTCTCCAGTAATCAATGCTAATACTTGATTATCTAAATTTTGATAATAATCTTGTGATTTTAACGGGTTAAAATACTGGAACTTAAAATAATTTGTGCCTTTTTGTAACTCGTTTAAAAAACTATTATCATCAAATTTGTGTGGTCTAAGCATTGATAAAATTTCTTTGTTCGAAACATCATCTTGATTATCGTTTAATTGTTTTGCTTGATTCACAACAAAAGGATTATATTTGAAAGATCCAGTAGACATTTGGCTAAATCTGTTTAAAATTTGATGTTCATTATTTATATTTGAGGATGCTTGTTTTGTACTTTCATTAGCTGGTAAATCACCATAGTTTAATTCGCTATGTTGGTTATTCGAATGTGACCTTTGTGTAATGTTGTTTTGCTGACCATTAGACTTTTCATTTTCAACTGATCTTTGCACATTAGGTCGTGATGGGTTTGAAGGCCTATTTGGTTGTATTCGTTGATAATTATCACCGATATCGCCCTTATCATCTTCATTATTAGGCTTCGAAGGGTTATTAAGATTATTGGAGTTAGACGACTGACCTGAGGAAGTTGAATTACCTGCCCCTTCGTTTGTATTACCTACGCCATTTGGATTTGTTGTGCCCTCGCCATTCGAGTTGTCTGGGTTGGTTGGCGTACCTCCACCACCATTATTTGGTTGTTCCGAATTGTTTGAATCATCTGCGCCTTCATTGGTGTCGCCAGATTCATTCGGATTTGAGGTGTTTCCATCATTCGGTTTATCTGGATTTGTTGGCGTACCTCCACCACCATTATTTGGTTGTTCCGAATTGTTTGAATCATCTGTGCCTTCATTGGTGTCGCCAGGTTCATTCGGATTTGAGGTGTTTCCATCATTCGGTTTATCTGGATTTGTTGGTGTATCTCCGCCACCATTATTTGGTTGTTCCGAATTGTTTGAATCATCTGCGCCTTCATTGGTGTCGCCAGATTCATCCGGATTTGAGGTGTTTCCATCATTCGGTTTATCTGGATTTGTTGGCGTACCTCCACCACCATTATTTGGTTGTTCCGAATTTGTATCGTCACTTATATCTGAGTGTGAAGTACTATCATCGTTTGTATTATCTGAATTGATCGGTATATGTTCATCATTTGATTCATCTGGATTATTGGATGTGCTTTCGCCATTATCGTTTGGTTGATTCGAATTTGTTGAATCATTTGTGCCTTCATTTGTACCATCATTTACATCTTGATTTGGTATATCCGTTGAAGCATTATTTGTATTAGCAGTTGCTTCATCAACATTCGAATTTGTATTTTCTGTATTATAGTTTGTTGCATAAAGGTCAGAAACTGAAGGCATAAACTTTGAATTTACCGCCTTATTTTTATCGCTAATATCTTTGGCTAAATTCATTGATAAATTGTTATTTTTGTTAGTATCTTTATTTTCTTCTTCGGCTAGAATAGGTTTAGACATTAAAGTAGCTCCTACAGCAAAAGCGAAGCCAGAAACTAACAGTTTATTTGTTTTATACCTTTTCATTCTCTCACCTCCGATTATTCATTTTACATTCAGTTTTATTATATTAGAAAGCATACTTTTTTTCATTAGTTAGATGCTTTTTGAAAGGAAAAAGTAATAAATCTGAAATTTTTTGTAAAAACCCTATTTACAAACTCTGATATAATATTTATACTAGGTATATAATTTGAATTATTAAAGGAGCTATCATAATGGGAATTTTCACTAAAAAATCAAAAGATTTAGATGCATTGCAAAATGCTATAGAAACTAGACGCACAGTATATAGTTTAGATAAAGAAATTTCAATTTCTGATAAAGAAGTTGAAAATATAATTGAACACGCTATTAAACATGTACCATCTTCATTTAACTCACAATCAACACGCGTTGTATTATTATTGAATAATAATCATGATAAATTTTGGGAAATCGCAAAAGAAGAACTTAAAAATGTAATGGGCCCTGACCGTGATTTCCAACCTACTGCAGACAAAATTGACAACTTCAAACATTCACATGGCACTATTTTATTCTTTGAAGATGAAGAAGTAATCGAAGGTTTACAAAATCAAATGCCAAACTACGCAGAAAATTTTGCGGTTTGGTCTAATCAAACAAATGCTATGCACCAATTCGCAATTTGGACAGCATTAAGTACTGAGGGCATTGGTGCTTCTCTCCAACATTACAACCCTCTTGTAGATGTAGCCGTTGCTGAAGCATTTGATATTCCAAAAACTTGGAAACTTGTGGGACAAATGCCTTTCGGTAATGTCCGTGAAGAAGCTGGCGAAAAAGAATTTAATGATGTAAGCAAACGTTTCCTTATTAGAAAATAATTAAATTCATATGCTAGTTAATAGAATTAAATTTTTATAATTTTTATAACTGACGGTAAGTTGTTAAACTTCTCTGTCAGTTTTTTTATTAAACAAATTTTGAATTTTCTAAAAATATTTAGTATATTAACTTTAATACTAAATTAAGGGGCGATAGAGATGAATATAGAAGTCTTTCAATTTAAAATTGAACCATCTAATGTTTCATTAAATGAAGAAACAATTAAAAATTGGTTTTCTAAATATGTGACATCAGAAACAGATGTTGTCGTATTACCAGAAATGTGGAATAACGGTTATGCCCTACCTCAATTAAATAAGCTTGCTGATCAACAATTATCACGAAGCTTTGAATTTATATCAAAATTAGCGATACAATATCATGTTGATATCGTTGCGGGTTCTGTATCAAACAGTATGAAAGAAGATATTTATAATACTGCCTTTGCAGTATCTAAACACGGTTATCTCATTAATAGTTACGATAAAGTACACCTTGTTCCTATGTTAGATGAACCACTCTATATGAGTGCAGGTAATGCTGTTCCTGAACCCTTTTCACTTTCGAATGGAGTAAAAATTGCACAAATCATTTGCTATGATTTACGTTTTCCTGAATTACTACGTTATCCAGCACGTAAAGGCGCAGAAATAGCAATTTATGTAGCACAGTGGCCAAGTGTTAGATTAGATCATTGGGTTGCGCTGTTGAAAGCACGAGCAATTGAAAATGATATGTTCGTTATCGGTTGCAATAGTTGTGGTGATGATGGTAAAACCGAGTATGCGGGCAATTCTATTATTATTAATCCTAATGGCGAAGTGATAGACCAACTCAACGATAAAGAAGGACAACTAAGTTGTTCTTTAGATTTAAATGAAGTATCTAAACAACGTGAATCAATACCAGTTTTTAAAAATTTGAGACCTCATCTTTATAAATGAATATAAAAAACCGTGAGCTTGGGAGCGACTCACGGTTTTGTAACTTATTATTAAGGGAATGTTTTATACAGTTATTTCTCTATCTATTTTTGGGGATGTTATTAATTATGAAAAAAATTAGTGAATTTATCGATTAAAATGATAAATTGAATGATGTTTACGATAGCTTACATGTTTAATTTTAATTTGTCTCTGTTATAGACAATGTTAAAATTGAATTGGATTTGAGACTGGGAAAGGTCTACAAATACAAATAAGGGATTTGCTTAAAGAATTAAGCGAGTTGTGTACTTATTTAGTACTATTTTACGAAATCACTAGCTATTGCTGAAAAGGTTCTTGTCACTACATCAGCCTCCTCTTGTCCGTATTCAAAGAACTGAAAACGATAACTAAACTTGTAACTTCAATAACTATACGAAGAAAGCACAGTTACAATTTTTAGTTGTATTAATTAGACTCCTGCTCATAAGTCTAATCAATATAGTCATTTAAACGATTCAGTTAAAATGACTCAAGCAATGTTATCACTTCTTTGTGATACAATTATATTTAACCATATATCTGTTTAATTGCGTGAGATATTCCCTAACTCGTAATATTTCATACTTATTCGTTAAGAATTGTATGTTAAAATAAAGAAGATAAGAATTTCAAACAGTTAGGAATTCAAAATATACACTTAAGCAATGAGACGCCTAAAATATAATTAAAATTGTATAATACGAGTGAGGAGAGAAAAGCCAATGGTAAAGTTAATTGATAATAAAATTGACAACTTTGCTAAACACCTACAATTACGCAACAACTTAGATCATATAGAATATTTAAAAATGCGTTTAGGTATGCAAGTTTTTGTAAGTAATATTTTTAAGACGATTATAATTTATGGCGTTTCTATCCTTTGTCATCTATTTTTATACACACTAACTGTCCACTTATCATTTTTTATAATTAGGCATTTTGCGCATGGCGCGCATGCTAAAAATTCTCTAATTTGTTATTTAGAAAGTTTAGTTTATTTTGTTTTACTGCCTTGGATAGTCGGGTATATACAAGTGCCGTTTCTGGTAATGTTTCCACTAGCTATTATAGGTTTAATTATAATTATAATATACGCACCATCTGCTACTAAAAAGCAACCTATCCCAAAAAGACTAAGAAAAGGTAAGAGAATCAAAGCTATAAGTGTAACGTTACTATTGTTGATAATTTCAATCTTTTTAAATGAGCCTTATCAACAATTAATGTTACTTGGTATTATTATTATATCTATCTTGCAACTTCCAATATTTTTCCCTAAGGAGGATGGTTAATTATGAATATTTTCGAATCGTTTTTAACATTTTTTGCTAAGTTTTTTGCTATTATTGGTGCAATTTCGGGTGTTAAACCTTGTACTGCATTTGCCGATGAACCTGAAATTCCTAAAGAATTAACAGATTTATACGAATAGAATAATAGTTAGTTAGAAAGTGTGTATAATATGGTGATTTTAATATCAGTGCTTTTATCGTTGTTACAAGCAATTATTTTATTTTATAATATGAAGCTTATAAGTGGGGTTCATTTTACTAAGAGGGATTATATTTCAATTATTGGGATAATAATCCCTTCTGCTGTTTTATTTCTTACTATTGAATCTCAAGCAGTCTTATTTTTGTTTATAGCAAGTATAGTATTCATGTATTTCAAAAACAAATTCATGGGTATTGTCACCGCATTAATTTGTTTTTTTATTTTATATATGGCCAATTTCACAAGTTTATGGCTAAGCAGTTTAATTGTAGACGTAATAATCATAAAATATAATTTTTCAATATTTTACGCTGTTACTTACACGATATTTTCATTAATTTATGCCTACATTGCTAAATTTTTTATTAAACGCTTATCTTTTTCAGATTTATCGTTAAACAAAATATATTTAACATTAGTTAGTTTATTTTTATTAACGATTTTAGGCCTAATTTATTTTTATTTACCACAACAAGATGTAACTTTTGGTGATGCTAAATTTATTTCAATTATGTATGCAGTCGTAATTGTTACTACTGCGATTTTAATTGTTACCATTTCTTTTAGTATTATTCGCCAAATCCAGTATAAGCGTAATATGCAAGAAATTGAAAATTATTATAAATATACGTTGCAAATCGAAGAAATTAATAATGAAATGCGTAAATTTCGACATGATTATGTTAATATACTTTCAACTTTATCTGATTTTATAAGAGAAGATGATATGGAAGGCCTACGTAAATATTTCAATGAAGAAATTATGCCGATGCAAGATAATATGCAAATGAAGTCACTCAAAATTAATGGTATTGAAAATTTAAAAGTTCGTGAAATTAAAGGTTTATTAACTACTAAAATTTTACAAGCACAAGAAAAAAA
The DNA here is from genome assembly GCF_017891975.1 of Staphylococcus sp. GDY8P131P. Classification (NCBI taxonomy): domain Bacteria; kingdom Bacillati; phylum Bacillota; class Bacilli; order Caryophanales; family Staphylococcaceae; genus Staphylococcus; species Staphylococcus sp. GDY8P131P. Next base: position 27,101 of record NZ_JAESKF010000001.1, on the reverse strand, counting down.
CATTAGACTAAGCATTGAGGTGCCTGAGCCAATTGAAAAAATTGATATGCCGATTATCAACTTAAGTAGAGTGATTGGTATATTACTAGATAATGCGATTGAGGCATCAGAAAAAATTGAAGAAGATCCTTTAATTCGTATTGCTTTTATTAAAAATGAAGACGCATCTGTGACATTTATTGTTATGAATAAATGTAAACCAGATATGCCTAGGGTACATACATTATTCCAAGAAAATTATTCTACAAAAGGTAAAAACCGAGGATTAGGTTTATCTAACCTAAAAGAAATAACCGATGCAACTTCCAATGTTTTATTAGATACGACCATTGATAATAACTATTTTATTCAAAAAGTAGAAATATTAAATTCAGATTCATAAGGATGTGTATATATGAAAATATTCATTTGTGAAGATGATGAGAGACAACGTGAAAATTTGGTTTCTATTATCAATAATTACATCATGATAGAAGAAAAACCGATGGAAATTGAAGTAGCAACCTCTGATCCTTATGAGGTATTGGAACATGCAAAGGAACTTAAAGATATCGGTTGTTACTTTCTAGACATACAATTAGAAGCTGATATTAATGGTATTAAATTAGCGAGCGAAATCCGAAAATATGATCCAGTCAGTAATATCATTTTCGTCACTAGTCATAGTGAACTGACCTATCTGACATTTGTTTATAAAGTTGCGGCTATGGATTTTATTTTCAAGGATGATCCTGATGAATTGAAATCAAGAGTTATTGATTGTCTTGAAACTTCTGAAACACGATTGAAATTACTTTCTAAAGAAAGTACTGTAGAAACAATTGAATTAAAACGTGGAAGCAATTCTGTTTATGTACAATACGATGATGTAATGTTCTTTGAGTCTTCCTCTAATTCTCATCGTTTAATTGCTCATTTAGATAATAGACAAATTGAATTCTATGGTAACTTGAAAGAAATCGACAATTTAGATGAACGCTTTTTCAGATGCCATAATAGTTTCGTTATTAACAGGCACAATATTGAATCTATTGATTCTAAATCACGTATTGTTTACTTTAAAAATAACGAACACTGCTACGCTTCCGTACGTAATGTAAAAAAAATTTAATACATACTAAACTTAGCTATGAAAAATCAATGACGATTGATTTTTCATAGCTATTTTTTTATAGTTGTAGAGATTGAGACACAAAATGGTATGCTTCCTTTAAAGAGAGCATATCAAAATGAATTGTTTTAACCTTAATGTTTACTATATTGGTAATAGCTTATTGAATTAAATATATACTCATTTCGTTCTAAGCCTTTGTTTTTAACCTTTTAATGCTTGTTCTACCTCATCCAAAGTGGGGATACTACCGATTGCACCGTATTTGGTCGTAACTTTTGCAGCTACTATATTACTAAATTGCAGCATTGTTTCGCCTTCAGTTTTCAAAGCTTCTATAGGGTTATTGATTTGAGATACTGATAATCTATTAATTAATGCACCTATAAATGCATCGCCAGCACCTGTTGTATCTACTGCTTGTACTTTATATCCTAAGTGACTAATGACTGTGCCATCTTTTAAATGAATTTCAGCACCATCTCTACCTTTAGTATAAATGACCGCTTCAACAGTGCCTTGGAACAGCCATGCGATCGCTTTTTGTTCATCTTCAAATCCTGTTACAAATGTTAATTCTTCGTCAGAAATTTTCACAATATGTGTTAATGGTAGAAACTCATGAATGGCTGCTCTACAAGCCACTTCACTGTCCCATAATGGTAAACGTACATTAGGATCAAAAATAATAGTACCATTTACTGATTTAACCTTATCTATTAATGCTTTATGCGCTTGTTTCATTGGGCTGTCTACCAAATCTACTGAACAAAAATGTAGCATATCATTTTCCGATACTGTGATATGTGCTATATTGTTAGCATCATACAACATATCTGCAGATGGTTTGCGATAAAATGAAAAATCTCGTTCACCGTCCTTAGTTAAACTTACAAATGCTAATGCAGTGTTTGCTTCATTTGTACGCTGAATATAATCAGTTTTGACACCAATCTCTTCTATTGTCTCAACAATTAAATCTCCGAATGCATCGGTGCCTAATTGCGTTATCATTTCAGCTTGTCCGCCCAATTTTGTCGTCGTACAAGCAACATTGCAAGGAGCGCCCCCTACCTGCCTTGTAAACCCTTCAACGTCTTTTAATTTTGAGTCCTTCTGGTCAGGGATAAAATCTATTAGTGCTTCTCCTATTGCAAGTAAACGTTTCATTTATTTATCATCCTTTAAATCATATTTTGTAAAATTAAGAAATACTTGTCCAGATTCCGTAGAAGCTTTTATACCTATGGCTTCATCATCCGTAAAAATTCTTGAAGTCATCACACGCTCACCATCATTACAGAATAGTTCAATACTTGAAGTATCAACAAATAATTGCAATTGAGATAAAGGCTTATCTAAATAGGTACTTCGTGTTTTTCCATCAACTGGTTCTGGCAATGTACCACTTTCACTGCGATCCAATGTGATTTTTCTTGTTTTCGTATTATAAGTGATGAGTGTCGATTGTAATTTAGATGCTCTGATTTCAAAATAGATCTCAGTAGCTTCATTTTCTAAAATATCAATGATTAACTCAAATTGTTTACCTTCATATGGATACAAAAAACGTGTAAATTTATTTGCATAACCTAGCGCTGTTTCCTTATTAGATCTCAATTGTTGAAGGGCCTTAATTGGACGTTGCTTTAAATTGCCTTGCTCAATGGACAAAATACGTGGGATTGTTAAACAATGTGCCCAATCATCAGAGTCAGAAGGATAATTTATTTCTGGCAAACCCATCCACCCTATTAGTATTCTGTTTCCAGAAGCATCTGTAAAAGTTTGTGGTGCATAAAAGTCAAAACCATGATCTAATTCATGAAAATCTCCATGATTCATATCTAAATTTTCGATATCGTATTGGCCCATGATATAACCAGATTGATATATATTTCTAAATTTCTCTCCTTCTGGTTCAACACCTTGTGGACAGAATAATAATAAATCAAAGCCATCTAAATTAAAATAGTCTGGACATTCCCATATATATCCAAAGGCATCTAGTTTTGTTTGAATTTCACCTTGAAACGTCCAATTAACAATATCTTTGGATTGATATTGGAGTATTCGGCCGAACCCTTCCTCATTTTGAGCAGCAATAAAGGCATAATAAATCCCATCTTTAACATACACTTTTGGGTCTCTAAAATGCTGTGTATAACCTGACGGAGGTCCCGATATCACAGCTTTAGGAAATTTATGTACTTCACCGTTTTTATGCACTTTAGCTATATGTTGTGTTGATTTTCGATTCCAGTCTTCATCTCTGTGATTGCCAGTATACATATAATATAAGTTATCTTGATAAACAAACGCACTGCCACTATACACTCCGTGACTATCATCTTTTGTATCTGGTTTTAATGAAATACCTTTATCGGCAAAATTGATTAAATCTTTACTTGTATATGTATACCAATATTTCAAACCATGAACAGGTCCTAAAGGGAACCATTGATGAGAAATATAATAGTCTCCGTTAAAATAAATAAGTCCATTAGGATCGTTTAATAGTCCTGTTTTCGGTTGTATATGAAATAATTGTCTATATTTGGATTGATTAACACGTTCTGTTAATTCATTTATTGTATCTTGATCCATATCTTCATAACGTTGATAACGTTCATCTCTTGTCCATTCACGCACTGTTTTTCCTCCTATTGCAAATTCTTCCGGATTTTGGTACCGGTTCCACTTAATATAATTTATCATACCATCGATTGTTTATATTTTAAATGACAGACTGACATCAATTAATATTTTAGACTCTGCTGGAACGTGTTGAATCAGTTTCTCTAACTGGTTCATAGCTACTTCACCAGCTTCTTCAAAGTGATATAGCACAGTTTGGATTGATGGGGAGACAATTTCAGTAACTGGATCGCCACCAAATCCAACAACCATTGGATTAAACATTTGATTTGATTGTTCTGAAATCACTTTATGCACTGCTAATGCAATAGAATCTGTCGCGCCTATAACTACTTCTAAGTCTGGCGATGCATTAAGTGTTTTCTTTACATCTGGCATTGCTTCTTTAAAATTGAATGAGGTTAATGTCATTTGAGGCATTACACCATTTACTTTCAAACCATCTATAAGCCCTTCTTTCCTCTGTATGCCAACTGCCTCATCGCTTTCTGTAACGCCAAAAAACTGAACACACGTAAAACCCTTTTCTCCAATATATTTTCCTACTAAATAACCAGCTCGATAATCGTCATGAATAACACAATTCAAATCAGTATGTGCTTGCCCAACGATGATGACTGGTACATCTATTTTATTAATCACTTCTAAATGTCGGTCAGTGATTTCTGTAGCCATAAAAATGATGCCATCTACTTTGCTTCTATTAAAGGTTTCTAACGCGTCTATTTCTTTTTCAATATCTAAATTTGTGTAATTAAGTAATAATCTATAATTTAAATTATCACAAATTGTTTTAACACCCTGAATAGTTTCATCAACAGCAAAAGAGTTCATACGTGGGATAATCGCACCTACCATATTCGTCCTTCTTGCTCTTAAACTTTGTGCAAATTGATTGGGTTGGTAGTTATTTTCACTGATAATTTTATCTAATTTTTGTTTTGTTTTATTACTGACTGAACCATTATTTAGATACCTAGAAACTGTACTTTTAGATACACCAGCAATTTTTGCAATGTCTTCAATGTTTTTCATAAATTTTCACTCTCATTAATTTGCTATTGTAAACATCATCTATTTTATCATATTGCAACCGCTTTAAATACTATTTAAAAATAAAATGAACTATGTTGGCTAAGAAACGCTTGTGCTTAAGATATTTGTTTCAATAAACGCCTGCCAATATAATAAACCATTGTGCTATCTATATTTAATTATCATAAATTGTCTTCAAAAATTGAACACTTAACGTAGAAAAACACCTTCGTATAAATTCATTTTATTATGAATCCAACGAAGGTGTTTATATATTATTTAAAAATTGGCTTTATTCACTTGGAATAAACCCAGATTTTTATTTCAATCATGAACATCTATATTTCAGTCCGACTATTTATTGAAAAGCATTATGCCTTTTGAACTGTAATTGTCCATGAAGCATCATCTAGCTGTTCGTAATTAGTCACTGGATAACCTTCTTCAGCTGCCCAGTTTGGAATCGCTTCTGTTGCTTGCGTGCAATCAAAGTCAATTTTTAACTCCTCACCATTTTCCAATGTACTCATTTTCTTTTGTGCTTCAATTAAAGGGAAGGGACATACCATTCCTACTGTTCCTAATTCATGTACCATAATTAATTCCTCCTTTAAGTTAAAATCTTAAGTCGTTTGAGTTTGCGTTGTAACTGTATGCTTCGCAGATTTTTCTACTTTTTGTGCTTTTTTCATTGGTTTGATAAATATAAAGTAGCTCATGAACCATGCACCTAATATCATGGAAGCAAGTGCTATCCAACCTTTCCACGACATTGTAGCTGTTTCTACTAATCCGTTTCCTATTGAACAACCGCCAGCTACTGATGCACCAAAGCCCATGCAAACACCGCCAATAATGCTGTTACGAATTGTTTTCTTATCTGGTAATCTCCACTTAAATTCTTTGGATCCTTTGGCTGCAATATAAGAACCAGCAAAAATTCCTAAGACAAGGAAAACACCCCAATCTAAAAGCTTAAGGTCTCCAGTTACGAAAAATTGAACTAAGTTTGCAGATGGCGTTGTGATTCCTAAACCATACATTCTTCCTGTAGATTCACTGACAGGCCATGCTAAAAGTGCAATGAGACCAACTGCTATAGCTGCTACAAATGGATGATATTTTTTCTCAAATAAATAATGACGAACGCCTGTAAATTTTTGCTTTAATTTCGGAACTGCAACTTTTGGTTTTGGTTTACGCAATGTTTTCACAACAAATGTGATAGTTATAATCGTTAATAACAAAACCCAAACCCAAGTTGGAATACCAGTTGTTTGTGACATACTAGTATTTACATTAGTTGGTTTATTAACCCCGTCCATTAAAGGTAACAATAAACCAAATTTAGTAGCAGCAGAAGTAAATGCATATGCGATAAGTGCTAACCAACTTCCAATCAATCCTTCTCCAGCTCTATACCATGTCCCAGTGGCGCAACCACCAGCTAATATGATACCAATCCCAAAAATAAATGAACCTATTACCGTTCCAATTATTGGATATGTTGATTCTGGAATTTGTACTAATCCAGTGGAAGTCAATATTAATAAGCCAATACTTTGTACAGATATCGCTATTAATAATGCGTAGAACATTTTGTTACTTTTTTGAATATACATATCTCTAAAACCGCCAGCAAGACAAAATCGTGTACGTTGCATGACAAATCCTAGAAGCGCACCCACGACCAATCCACTGATTATTAACCACGTCATAACATTACCTCTTTTCCCGATAAAATCAATATGAATTATCATATTAGATTTATATGGAAATTTCAACCTTTAATGATTAATAATTTAAAAAAAGTATAAATTCACTAATTAAATATGAAACTATTTGGAAAATAAAAAAGCTTTTTATAAATGTATCGTCATGATTGGTGACTTACATCTATAAAAAGCTCAGTGCTTTAAAATCTTATTTATTACTGTAGTTTTTCATAAAGAATAATAAAGATTGTAGCTCAATTCCCAAATCAATATGGTGGACTTGAACATCTACTGGTGTATACACACGTGTTGGTGTAAAGTTGAGCACGCCTTTAATGCCAGCATCAACCAAAGTATCTACAACTTGTTGTGCAGCATCTTCAGGCGTTGTTAAAATCACAACATCTATTTGTTCTTGTTTTAATATATCAGTAGCCTTCGAAAATGGACTCACAGTAACTTGCCCAATTTCAGTACCGATCACTTCATCTCGTATATCAAAAGCTTCCGTTATGGTCATTTCATCATGAATAGAAAAGTTATATGTTAATAATGCTTTACCTAGGTTTCCTACACCCACGATGGCGATTTTAATTTCATCATTTTCACTAATTTCATTTTTGAAAAAATGTAATAAACTGTCAATATTATAGCCATACCCTTTTTTGCCTAATTCACCAAAATAAGAAAAATCACGACGTATTGTTGCAGAATCAATATTTAATCCTTCACTAATTGTTTTAGAATTAACTCTGTCTATACCTTTAGATTTTAATGTATTGACAAATCTATAATATAACGGTAAACGCTTCAATGTGGCACGAGGAATCTTTTCGCTTTGGTTAGCCAAGATCTTGTCCTCCTATACTATGATCTATTACTAATTAATCTTATAATTACTACAACATTATACATTAATACATGCTAAAAATAAACACTGATAGTTTTAACAATGCTTAGAATACGGTAGAATGATAATGGATAGAGAGGTGCAAAATCGGATGATATTATTACAACTAAATGATATAACAAAATCATTCGACGGAGAAGATATTTTTAATGACGTAGATTTTGAAGTTAAAACAGGCGAACGTATTGGTATAGTCGGTCGCAATGGTGCTGGTAAATCTACTTTAATGAAAATTATTGCTGGCGTCGAAGATTATGATAGTGGCCATGTTTCAAAGAGTAAAAATTTAAAACTCGGCTATTTAACACAGCAAATGACATTAAATACAAATCAAACTGTTATTGAAGAAATGTCTAAACCATTTGAGAGTATGAAACAACTTGAAAATGAAATGAAAAAAGAAACAGATTGGTTAGCGCAACATGCAAATGAATATGATACAGAAGAATATAAAACACATATTGACCGCTATGAATATTTATCAAATGAATTTGAACAACAAGATGGATATCAATACGAAAGTAAAATCAAAACAGTGCTTCATGGTCTGAATTTTACTGAATCAGATTACAACCGCCCTATTAATGATTTTAGCGGAGGTCAAAAAACAAGACTTTCACTAGCCCAAATGCTCCTTAGCGAACCTGATTTATTATTATTAGACGAGCCTACGAACCATTTAGACATGGAGACCACGCAATGGTTAGAAGGGTATTTGAATTACTTTAAAGGCGCTATTGTAATCATCAGCCATGACAGATACTTTTTAGATAAAATTGTAAACCAAATCTATGATGTTGCACTCGGAGATGTACAGCATTATGTAGGTAATTACAAACAATTCATTGAACAAAGGGATAAATATTATGAAAAACGCATGCAAGAATACGAACGTCAACAAGCTGAAATAAAACGCTTAGAAACTTTTGTAGAAAAAAATATTGCACGTGCTTCAACTACTGGCATGGCAAAAAGTCGTCGAAAAATGCTCGAAAAAATTGAAAGAATCAATAAACCAATGATTGATGCCAAAAGTGCGAATATCCAATTTAACTTTGATAGAAACACAGGTAACGATGTTTTCCATATAAAAAATTTAGAAATTGGCTATGAACAAGCTATCACTAAGGGGATTAATATTGAAGTTTCTAAAGGAGATCATATAGCCATTATTGGGCCCAATGGTATTGGTAAATCTACATTAATCAAGACAATTGCAGGCATTCAGCCTCAATTAGCTGGGCAAATTACTACAGGTGCCAATTTAAAAATAGGTTATTATGATCAAAAACAAGCTGAATTCAAATCAAACAAGACGATTCTCGATTATCTATGGGATCAATATCCCTCAATGAATGAAAAAGATATTCGGGCAGTGTTGGGTCGTTTCTTATTTGTCCAAGAAGATGTCAAAAAAATTATCAACGATCTTTCGGGTGGTGAAAAAGCCCGGTTACAATTAGCGTTACTCATGCTCGAACGCAACAATGTCCTTATATTAGATGAGCCAACTAACCACCTTGATATAGATTCGAAAGAAATGCTCGAACAAGCATTAGATCATTTTGAAGGAACCATATTATTTGTTTCCCATGATCGTTATTTTATTAATCAACTGGCAAATAAAGTTTATGATTTAGATCATGAGGGCGGCACAATGTATCTAGGTAATTATCAATATTTCATTGAAAAAAAAGAAGAAAATGCAGCTATCCAAGCCAAAAAAGAACAAGAAACTCCGACGCAATCTGAAGTAACCACCACGCAAAATAATAATTATTTTGATCAAAAACTTCAAAAACGAGAACAGCGGCAAATCGAACGGCAAATCGAACAAGTTGAAGCTGATATAGAAAACTACGAAAGTAAAATTGGTGAAATTAACGAACAATTAACCTTACCAGATATATATAGCAATCCTGAAGAAGCAAGTCGTTTAGCCAAAGAAAAAGAAGAAAGCGAACAAAAATTAGAACAAGTGATGTCTAAATGGACAGAATTACAAGAAAAGTTAATATAATTATGAACTACTCAAAAATACGGAATGATTTTATCATTTTCCGTATTTTTTATGTTTTTTTACACTCGAATTATTAACAGCGATAAACCTTATAACGAGAGCTGTCCACAGAGTTATCCTAGTTATCCACAAGCAAAAAGCAATACCATTTTGTATTGAATTTTCAGATAACAAGTCATATCCACACACATACACACTACTTATCCACAGGTTGTACACTAACTGTTGATAAGTACGCACGTTCCCTATTGACATCTAGCAAAGTTTATTTAATTTAACTAATTGTTTATTAATCCATTTAATGACATAATTATTGTAATCATTAAAAAGAGAGATCGGACCTATGTTACCGTTATTTTGGTTTTTTATTGCTTTTATCATCGCTGCTTTCCTCGTGTCTATGATGACAAATATTGTGACAAATAAAAAATTAAAGCATGATATCCAGCTCTTATGGTCAAAGCAAAAGCCTCTAGAGAATTTTGTTCGGCCGAACCATATATATAGTTATCAGTTTGATACATATCAATTTCAATATGATAAAAACGCATTAGTAGATGATAAAACTTATTCAGATTTAAACATTAACGCTATGTTTGAGAAAATGAACTTTAATTTTACTGCTATAGGGGAAATGAGATTATATGCAACCTTAAGAAAAATGTTTACAATCAGTAACCAAAGCTTAATACATAAATTTAAACATGATGAATCATTTCGGATACAACTTTCTATACATTTAGCAGAAATCGGTAAAGCAATTTATCCAACATTCCCGGACCAACTATATACGGTTAAACGAAATAATTGTTTTATGTTATGCACGTATTTCCCTTTGATTTTTATTATTTTTTCTTTTTTCAATCCTGGTTTAGGCATATTACTAACGATACTTAGTGCCATTTTTAATATGGTTTTAAGCGGGGTGCTAAAAAAGACATTCAATCAAGATTTAAATTCAATATTTTATACATCAATGGTTATTAAAAAAGCGTATGCGCTACAAAAAATTGATGGCGTCCCTACGATAGATGTTGATTTCAGTCATTTTAAAACTGCTCGTAAACTGAGTGGATTGTTAGGAAAAGTTAATACGTCTGAAGATGCTATGGTATTTGCTTTTTTATTTAAAACTATGTTTATGCTGGATTACCACATTTTTCACTTAATACAAAATAGTTTTAAAAAATACGAGTCCGAAGTGATGTCATGTTACGACTATATAACAAATATTGATAATCATTATGCTGTGGCATTATGGAGGGAAACATTAACACAATATACATTTCCAGAAGAAAACGAAGCAAGCACACTGGAATTTGAGGAAATTACACATCCCCTACTTGATTACGCAGTGCCTAATGATTTAGAGATCAATAGTCATATTTTACTAACTGGTTCAAACGCTTCCGGTAAGTCTACTTTTATGAAATCTATCGCGTTAAATCTTATATTAGCTCAAACAGTATATACCGTGACCGCAAAGCATTTCAAATTTAAACCAGGTTTAGTTTATACTTCTATGGTTAATCAAGACGATATATTATCTGGCGATAGTTATTTTATGACCGAGATTAAATCAATAAAGCGTTTATTTGATATACAAACAAATAACATGGTTTATTGTTTCATAGATGAAATTTTCAAGGGAACAAATACTACAGAAAGAATTGCAGCTTCTGAATCTGTTTTAAATTACTTAGGCCCCTGTAAACATTACAGAGTGATTGCTGCAACTCATGATATTGAATTAACTTCATTATTAAAACACAATTATATAAATTATCATTTTAATGAAATCATTTCTGACAATGGAATTACTTTCGATTACAAAGTGAAATCTGGCAAAGCAGATACGAGGAATGCTATTGAACTATTAAGAATTATGGATTTTCCTGAACAAGTTTATTCACGTGCTCAGGCGTTATCCTCTTAAAATGATTTCATGGTGTAAATTAAGTTTTTACGCAATATTGTTTAATCTTAAAACCAAAGGCGAGATGCAGAAATCATATCCTTCTAAACCAATGTATCTTATCCTAGCAAACCTAACTGAAAACCATACAATTATTGAATTTTTTATAAATAATGAGAGACCGATGTGGTCTCTTTTTTATGTAAAAGAAGCTTAGTAAAGTGTAGTAAATAAGCGAAACCTCTTTACTAAGCACTGCACGTCTTCATAACCATTTGACGTATTTAAATTTATTATTCTGCATTAATCATCCAAGTTATGCCAAATGGATCATTGAACATACCATAAAGATTAGACCATTCTGTCTTACCTAAAGGCATTGTTTCTTCACATCCTGCTATAATCGCTTTATTAAAAAAGTCAATCGCAAGTTGTTTCTCCGCTTCATTATGATAGTCAAACGTAAATGTTACAATCGCACCACTATTATCAATTTTTTTATTTTTCCATGTATCACTACAATAAAATGTTTCTCCTAAAATTTTGAAGGACGCATTCATTGTAAAGTTTTTATCGACTTGATATTCTTCAGGCATATCCGCAAACATTTCATGATCTCCGCCTACACGCTGAATATCTGTTGCACCTAATTTTTTTTCGTAAAAATCTAATGCAGCTAAACTATTTTGAAAGTTAAAATACTGAACTGATTTCATTTCAAAACCCCCTTTTTTTAATGCGTGAATCCATACAAAAACACTAAAATACTTATACCCCATTTCTCACATTTAAACATTTTAACTTAGTATGCTATACAAAATTACTTTTTACTTAAAAACAAGATCTAATTTACTTCAATACAAATTTTTATATCAAATTTAAATATTAAAAAAGCAGAAAATGAAACCAACCATCAAGTTGATGTCATATTTCTGCTTATCTAGTTACTTTTCTCTTATTTGACCGAAACAAACGTAGAAATACATGAGCTATTATATTTTTAAATAATTATTTAACTATTGAAAATTGTTCTATATCCATATTATTAAAACCATTTAATGACATATCTCCTGTATAACCTGCTTGATATAAATAATGCGCTGCTGCGCCAATCATTGCTGCATTATCTGTACACAGGCTTGGGCTTGGAATACGCAAGTTAATACCATGCGTGTCACATACTTCAGTTAATTGCGCCCTTAAACCTTTGTTACTTGCAACGCCTCCTGCTACAATTAACTGTTTCACATCATAAGCTTCACAAGCTGATATTGATTTTCCAACCAATACTTCTACAACACTATTTTGAAAACTAGTTGCTACATCTTCAGGTTTGATTTCACAATTTTTTTGACGTAAATTATGCAATTTGTTAATCACTGCACTTTTTAACCCACTAAAACTAAAATCATAACTATTAGCGTCTAACCATACGCGCGGAAAGCCATAACTATCTTGACCTTTTGCTGCTAACTGATCAATTTGTGGCCCACCTGGATAACCTAATCCAATCGTTCTCGCAACTTTATCATAAGCCTCTCCAACTGCGTCATCTCGTGTTTCTCCTATGACTTCAAAATTTAAATGGTCTTTCATATATACAAGTTCTGTGTGACCTCCCGAAACAATTAAAGCCATTAATGGAAATTGTAAAGGGTGCTCTAAATGATTAGCATAAATATGACCTGCAATATGATGCACGGGTATCAAAGGTTTGTCGTAAGCAAAAGCAAGCGCCTTTGCAGCATTGACACCTACTAATAAAGCACCTATTAGTCCAGGTCCTTGCGTTACTGCAATTGCATTGATATCCTTCATTTGTAATTTTGCTTCTCTTAAAGCTTGATCAATTGTTGTAGTGATACCTTCAACATGATGCCTACTCGCAACTTCTGGTACGACGCCACCAAAACGTTTATGACTTTCAATTTGACTTAACACAATATTGCTTAAAATTTGCGTTCCGTTTTTTATAATACTTACACTAGTTTCATCACAACTAGATTCAACTGCTAAAATTAATGTTTGATTATTCATTTAAATTCACCCACATCACTATCGCATCCTCACCTTCACCGTAATAATTTTTTCGCTTACCACCATATTGAAAACCTAAATTAGTATAAACATGTTGTGCTACTTCGTTATCTACACGTACTTCTAAACTCATAATTTCACATTTCGTTTGTACGTAGTTCATTGCATATTTTAATAATAATTGTCCTAACCCGTAACCTCTATAAGCCTCATCTATTGCCACAGTTGTAATCTGAGCTTGATCAATCACAATCCATATACCAATATAACCAACAATTTCCTCATTAAATTCTATTATAAAATAGTGCGCAAATTCATTTTTTTCTATCTCATGATAAAAAGCGTCTATTGTCCAACTACTGTCATTAAAGCTATTTCTTTCTATATCAAATACTTGTGGTACATCTTTTATAGTCATCAAACGTATATTTAATTCTTGTTCTGTTGGTTTAACCAATTTCTCTCGGCCTCAGATAATTTAATATAATTGGGTTTAAATTGATGAATATCGGCAGTAGTTTCAATAAGTTTTTTCATATATTTTGCTTTAGGTAAGTTAGGTATACCCTCACTATCTAATAAGTCTTTTAATTTTTCAGTGTCTATACCCACAAATACATATGGTTTGTCCATACGATGTAATAAATCAAGGAGCGTTTGTATTGGTAAATATTGGTCTTCTTTAACTTTCACTAAATTATTTGCTTTATATTCATAAATACCTGTATATACTGCTTCTCTCCGGGCATCAAAAATAGGTACAATTAAACGTTTATCATCTTGCACAGTGGCAGCTAACGCTTTGAGTGATGAAACACCGTATAATTCAGCATTCAATGCGTATGCTAAAGTTTTAGCAACTGTTACACCAATTCTTAATCCTGTGTAAGAACCTGGTCCTTGAGCTACAATAATCGCGTCAATATCTTCTTTCGCTATTTGGCTTTCACCAATCACCTGTTGGATAGCTGGCATCAATTGAGTAGAATGATTCTGCTTTATATTTGAATTTATTTCGCTAAGTACGTTATCATCTTGCATCACTGCAACAGATAAAGGTTGATTCGATGTATCAATCAACAAGCATTTCATGTTCAACAGCCTCCTTTATTTTTAGATAATGTTGACCAACGGCTTTTATTTCTATGTCTCTTTCAGTTGGGCTTACTGTTTTAATATTAATAATAAGATGCTCAGGTGGTAAAAATTCTGTTATAAATTGACTCCACTCTATCAATGTGATTGCTTTATCTTCAAAATATTCATCGAAACCTAAATCTTCTTCGCTATCTTCTAATCTATAACAATCCATATGATGTAATTTTAAAGTTTCACCTTGATAAGATTTAATGATATTAAAAGTTGGAGAATTAATATTACGTTTGACCCCCAGTGCTTTACCAATAAATTGACTTAATGTTGTTTTTCCCGCACCTAGATCACCGTTCAATAATATGATATCTCCGGCAGATAGATGTTTCGTTAATATTTCACCAAATTGCTCCATATTTTCCAATCCTTTAATTTTAATCATATTCCTCTCCTTTTTTTTAGCGACACTTCCAAATTAATTTGGATTAGTGTCGAGCTTGCTTCATGTAACCTGCTTAACTAAGCAATTTTTTAGTCATACTTACTACAATGGAACGACAAATTTATTTTTTTAAATATGTTTGTTGTCCAACCCGCTCCATTTAAATATTATTTAAGTTTAAATCGACTTATACTTTATATAAATGAATATATTCTATAAAAATGATGGTACGCTCAAACATTTGATTTTATTAAATTAACTATTACAGTTTAACAAATTTTTTAGTATTTTACTTCAAACTAAAATAAGTTCTAAGTATTTAAAATTGTGTGAATTGAGAGAAAATTTAAAAAAATCATTGACAGTATAGCTTCAGTATAGTAAATTTAATTTATCGAATTTTTAGACAATTCAATTTAACAAATAAAAACAAACCATTCTATCGGAAAGGAGCATAATAAAATGACCAAACATACAACGCAATACCAACCAACAACTTCAAATATTTTAGTCATTTTATTATGCTATTAGGACTGGAACTTTAGTAAAGAATCTACTAAATGTTTAAGTCCTATTTCTAGTTGAATGGGACTCAAAAGCGTCCCAATTATTTATTGGGACGCTTTTTTATTTTCAAATTTATGGGGGAATTAATATGAGAAGCGATATGATCAAAAAAGGAGATCATCAAGCTCCAGCAAGAAGCCTTTTGCACGCAACAGGCGCTTTAGAAAAACCAACAGATATGAACAAGCCTTTCGTAGCTATTTGTAATTCATACATTGACATTGTCCCAGGACATGTTCATTTAAGAGAACTTGCGGATATTGCTAAAGAAGCAATTCGTGAAGCAGGCGCTATTCCCTTTGAATTTGACACTATCGGTGTTGATGACGGTATTGCAATGGGACATATTGGAATGAGATATTCACTTCCGTCCAGAGAAATCATTGCAGACGCTGCAGAAACTGTTATCAATGCACATTGGTTTGATGGTGTTTTTTACATACCGAACTGTGACAAGATTACACCTGGCATGTTATTAGCATCTGTAAGAACTAACGTTCCAGCTATTTTCTGCTCAGGTGGGCCTATGAAAGCAGGCTTATCATCACAAGGTAAAGCATTAACTTTGTCTTCCATGTTTGAGGCCGTTGGTGCATTTAAAGATGGTTCAATTTCAAAAGACGAATTTCTAGATATGGAACAAAATGCTTGCCCTACTTGTGGTTCATGTTCTGGTATGTTTACAGCGAATTCAATGAATTGCTTAATGGAAGTTTTAGGATTGGCTCTCCCATATAATGGCACAGCATTAGCAGTAAGCGAACAACGTAGAGAAATGATTCGTGAAGCAGCGTTTAAACTTGTTGATAATATCAAAAATGATATTAAACCAAGAGACATTGTAACAAAAGAAGCAATTGATGATGCATTCGCTTTAGACATGGCAATGGGTGGTTCAACAAACACTGTTTTACACACTTTAGCTATTGCAAATGAAGCTGGTATCGACTACGACCTCTCAAGAATTAACGAGATTGCAAAGAAAACACCTTACCTCTCAAAAATCGCACCAAGTTCTTCATATTCAATGCATGATGTACACGAGGCAGGTGGCGTTCCAGCTATTATCAATGAATTATTTAAGAAAGAAGGTACATTGCATCCAGATAGAATTACAGCTACAGGAAAAACGCTTCGTGAAAACAATGAGAACAAAGCAATACTAAATAGTGACGTTATTAGACATCTCGATAATCCATATGACAAACAAGGTGGCCTTTCCATCTTATACGGTAACTTAGCTCCAAATGGTGCAGTTATTAAGGTTGGTGGAGTCGACCCTTCAATTAAAGTATTTAAAGGAAAAGCAATCTGTTTCGATTCACATGATGAAGCTGTGGAAGCGATTGATAATCACGTTGTGCGTGAAGGACACGTAGTTGTTATCAGATATGAAGGACCTAAAGGTGGCCCTGGTATGCCAGAGATGTTAGCTCCTACATCTTCTATTGTAGGTAGAGGTTTAGGTAAAGATGTTGCATTAATTACAGATGGTAGATTTTCAGGAGCGACGAGAGGCATAGCAGTCGGACATATTTCACCAGAAGCTGCATCAGGTGGCCCTATCGCTTTAATTGAAAATAACGACGAAATTACGATTGATTTAACGAACAGGACATTAAACGTAGAAGTTTTAGATGAAGTATTGGAATCCAGAAAACAAAACTTAAAACAATTTAAAGCAAAAGTAAAAACTGGTTATCTTGCACGTTATACTGCATTAGTAACAAGCGCTAACACAGGTGGTATTATGCAAGTACCTGAAGATCTCATTTAAGGAGTGAGCATTATGTCTAAACAAACTGAAATACTTGAATACGAAAAGTCAGAAAATTTAGATTATTTAGAAACAACAGAAACAATTGAACCTGAAATGGAATTAGAAAAAGAAACAATTGATGAAATGAAATCTGGTTCAGAATTATTAGTAGATTCGCTCGCAAATGAAGGTGTAGATTTCATATTTGGTTACCCTGGCGGTGCAGTACTCCCATTATATGACACATTTTATGAAGGGAAAATCGAGCACATTTTAGCTAGACATGAACAAGGCGCAACTCACGCTGCTGAAGGGTATGCCCGTGTTTCTGGTAAAACAGGTGTTGTTGTAGTGACAAGCGGACCAGGAGCCACAAATGCGATCACTGGTATTGCAGATGCATATAGTGACTCTTTACCATTGGTAGTTATTACTGGCCAAGTAGCGACAGCAGGTATTGGCAAAGACGCCTTTCAAGAAGCGGATTTACTTTCAATGACGACGCCAATTACTAAGCATAACTATCAAATCAAAAATGTAAATGAAATACCAAAAGTACTTCATGAAGCATTTCACATTGCTAATTCTGGAAGAAAAGGACCAGTTGTCATTGACTTCCCTAAAGACATGGGTATTTTATCAACTAATGTAGATGTTTCAAATGAACTAGATTTACCTGGTTACTCGGTACCTAACAAACCGGATAAAACTGAAATTCAAAAATTACGTGATTATTTGAAAACTTCTAAAAAGCCTATTGTACTTTCAGGAGCTGGTATTAACCATGCTAAAGCAAATGAAGTATTGACCGAGTTTGTTACACGACATCAATTACCTGTAGTAAGCACTTTATTAGGACTAGGAGCAATTCCATATGACAATCCCCTGTTTTTAGGAATGGGAGGTATGCATGGTTCCTATGCAAGTAACATGGCATTAACAGAGTGTGATTTACTCATTAATTTTGGAAGCCGCTTCGATGATAGGCTTGCTAGTAAACCAGATGAATTTGCTCCTAATGCCAAAATTGTTCATATAGATATCGACCCTTCAGAAATAAATAAAATTATCAAAGTGGATTTAGGTATTGTAGCGGACTGTAAAGCAACTTTAGAAGCTTTATTAGATTTTGAAAGCTATTCAATCAGACACGAAGAATGGCTAGAAACATGTTTTAACAATAAATCAGCACAGCCTTTCGCTTTTAAAGAAGACGCTGATGGTACTTTCTCAAAACCACAACGCACAATTGAATATATAGGAGAAATTACTCAAGGTGACGCCGTGGTTACTACTGACGTAGGCCAACATCAAATGTGGGTTGCACAATACTACCCATTTAAAAACCATGGTCAATTAGTAACAAGCGGTGGCTTAGGAACAATGGGCTTTGGTATCCCCGCTGCAATCGGTGCAAAGTTAGCAGAACCTGATAAAACGGTCGTAGCTTTTGTAGGTGATGGCGGTTTCCAAATGACAAACCAAGAAATGGCAATCTTAGAAGAATACAACTTGGATATTAAAATAGTAATCATAAACAATGGTACTTTAGGGATGGTTAAGCAATGGCAAGATAAATTCTTTAATAAACGTTTCTCTCATTCTGTATTTAACGGACAACCTGATTTCTTAAAATTAGGAGAAGCTTATAACGTTAAAGGATTTCTTATAGATGATCCGGCGCATTTAGAACAAAAACTAGATGAAGCTTTCCAACATGATGGTCCCGCGTTAATTGACGTTCGTATTTCACCAATTGAACCCGTTAATCCAATGGTTCCTAGTGGTAAAGCTAACTACGAGATGGAGGGATTATTATGAGACGCACATTTAGAACCAAAGTTATGGACAAGGCTGGTACTTTAAACAGATTAACAGGTATTTTTGTACGGAGGCAATTTAATATTGTCACACTATCAGTAACGCCCACTCGAGAAGAAGGAATTTCTAATATTACTTTTGTAGCAGAAATCCCAGATTCAGATGTGTTACGAAATCTATTAAGACAACTCGAAAAACAAATAAACATCATAGAAGTAGAAGACATCACGGATACAAACACATACAACAGAGAATTAGTACTTGTGAAATTAGAAACACCAAGTAATCATCAAGATTTACAAAATATTATTAAACCATATGATGCGCTAGTTTCAGTTCTAAAAAGTGAGGCGCCTTATACGTATCTTCAAGCTTCTGGCCCACAGTATACAATGGACAACTTATTAGACGATCTATCATCATATAACATTGAACAAGTTTCTAGAACTGGTTCAGCAAGTTTAGTTTAAAGCTAAGTACTAAAACGATATTTTAAAACATGGAGGATTTTATTATGACAACAGTTTATTATGACCAATCAGTTACGAAAGATGCATTACAAGGTAAAAAAATTGCAATCATTGGATATGGTTCACAAGGCCATGCCCATGCTCAAAATTTAAAAGACAACGGCTACGATGTCATCATCGGTATTAGACCTGGACGCTCTTTTGATAAAGCAAAAGATGACGGCTTCGAAGTTTACCCTGTAAATGAAGCAGCAAAACAAGCTGATGTCATCATGGTGCTTTTACCCGATGAAATTCAAGGACAAGTATATAAAGAAGAAATTGAACCTAATTTAGAACCAAATAACGCACTTGTTTTTGCACACGGCTTTAATATTCACTTTAATGTGATCCAACCACCAGAAACAGTAGATGTATTTTTAGTAGCACCAAAAGGTCCCGGACATTTAGTTAGACGTACATTTACTGAAGGAAGCGCAGTACCTGCCCTATTTGCAGTCGAACAAGATGCAAGTGGTGAAGCTACTGATTTAGCGTTAAGTTATGCTAAAGGAATTGGTGCAACACGTGCAGGCGTTTTAGAAACATCATTTAAAGAAGAAACTGAAACAGATTTATTTGGTGAACAAGCAGTGCTCTGTGGTGGTACAACAAAATTAATTCAATCTGGTTTCGAAACACTTGTCGAAGCTGGTTATCAACCAGAAATCGCTTATTTTGAAGTGTTACATGAAATGAAACTTATTGTTGACTTAATGTACGAGGGCGGTATGGAAAATATGCGTTATTCAATTTCAAATACAGCTGAATTTGGTGATTATGTATCAGGTCCACGCGTAATTACTCCAGATGTTAAAGATAATATGAAAGCAGTGCTTAACGACATTCAACAAGGAAACTTCAGTGATCGTTTCATCAAAGATAATGAAAATAACTTTGAAGAATTCCATAAATTGCGTGACGAACAACACGGACATCAAATTGAAGCAGTCGGCAAAGATCTACGTGAAATGATGCCGTTTATTAAATCAAAAAGTATTGAAAAATAATTAGTTATATGATGATATCTGGAGAATCAAACTGTGTAAAATATCTTTGATATTTACTGTAATGTGCGATTCTTCAGCCATTACATCATATGTTGCTAAAATTTATTTATTAGGAGATGTTTAAAATGAATAGCCATATTCAAATATTTGATACCACACTAAGAGACGGCGAACAAACACCGGGCGTCAATTTTTCATTCGATGAGCGTCTAAAAATCGCTAAGCAACTTGAAAAATGGGGTGTAGATATTATAGAAGCTGGTTTCCCCGCTTCAAGTACAGGTAGTTTTAAATCTGTGGAAGAGATTTCTAAAACCTTAACAACAACTGCTGTTTGTGGATTAGCACGTTGTGTGAAGAAAGATATTGACGCCGTTTATGAATCAACTAAGGAAGCTGTAAAGCCTAGAATACACGTATTCTTAGCAACTAGCCCTATCCACCGTGATTCAAAACTAATGATGTCTAAAGAAGACGTTTTAGCATCAATCAAAGAGCATGTAGTCTATGCTACAAATTACTTTGAGCTCGTTCAATTTTCACCAGAAGATGCTACAAGAACTGAATTACCTTTCTTAATCGAATGTGTCCAAACTGCTGTTGATGCTGGAGCAAGTGTAATCAATATACCTGATACTGTTGGCTTTAGTTACCCTTCAGAATATGGCAAAATTTTTAAAACACTCCAAGAAAAAATTAAAACTGATCATGAAGTCATCTACAGTGCACACTGTCATGACGATTTAGGTTTAGCAGTTGCAAATAGTATGGCTGCAATAGAGAACGGCGCAAAACGTATTGAGGGAACTTTAAATGGTATTGGGGAACGTGCAGGTAATACGGCCCTTGAGGAAGTAGCACTTGGCCTTTACGTTCGACAAGATCATTACGGTAACCAAACTAGAATAAATCTTGAAGAAACGAAAGACACTTCTGATTTGATTGCTCGATACGCAGGTATTCGAGTCCCTAGAAACAAAGCAATTGTTGGTCAAAATGCATTCAGCCATGAATCAGGAATTCATCAAGATGGCGTCCTTAAGAACCCTGAAACATATGAAATTATGACACCTCAACTCGTAGGCGTTAAAACAACTGAATTACCATTAGGAAAACTATCGGGTAAACACGCATTTTCAGAAAAACTAATTGCATTAGGCTATGAAGTTGAACCAGAAGAACAAAAAGCACTATTTAAGCAATTTAAAACAATTGCCGATAAGAAAAAAGCAGTTACTGATAGAGATATTCACGCATTAATTCAAGGTACTGAGCATGAACAAAATGCGATTTACAAAGTTGAAACATTGCAACTACAATTCGTTTCAAATGGATTACAAAGTGCTGTGGTCGTCATTAAAGATAAAGATGGTCATACGTATCAAGATTCAAGTATCGGTACCGGCTCTATTGTTTCTGTATATAATGCAGTAGATCGTATTTTCAATCGCGAAACGGAACTTATTGATTATCGCATAGAGTCTGTAACTGAAGGAACGGATGCACAAGCAGAAGTACACGTACAAATTAAAATTGGAGATCAAGAAGTTACTGGCGTAGGTATCGATCATGACATTTTATTAGCTTCATGCAAATCATATGTAGAAGCTCATGCTAAATATGTCTCAAATTCGAAAGTGGAAGAAGGTATTCACTCATGAGTTATAAAATTGTTGCTCTACCCGGCGATGGTATTGGACCTGAAATTTTAAATGGTTCATTAGAAATTCTTTCTCAATTAAGTTCTGACTTTAATTTTAATTATGAAATAGAAACCCATGATTTTGGCGGCATCGCAATAGACAATCACGGTACGCCGCTACCCGATACGACACTAAATGCTTGTAAGCAAGCAGATGCCATTCTGCTAGGTGCTGTAGGAGGACCTAAATGGACAGATCCTAATAATAGACCCGAACAAGGCCTATTAGGTATTCGTAAATCATTAGGTTTATTTGCTAACATCCGCCCTACTACAGTCACTAGTGGTACAAGTCACTTGTCACCTATTAAAAAAGAACGCGTTGCAGGTACCGATTTTATCTTAGTCAGAGAATTAACGGGCGGTATATACTTCGGTGAACCAAAACATTGGAATGAAAAACAAGCTTTAGATTCTTTAACTTATACACGTGAAGAAATTGAACGAATCGCAAGAGTTGCCTTTGATTTAGCTCAAAAACGTCACAAGAAATTGACTTCTGTGGATAAAGAAAATGTGCTTTCATCTAGTAAATTATGGCGTAAGGTTATCAATGACGTTGCTAATGAATACCCAGATGTAGAAGTAAATCATTTACTTGTCGATGCTTGTGCAATGCATTTAATTACTAACCCGTCTCAATTTGACGTCATCGTCACTGAAAATTTATTCGGAGATATTTTAAGTGATGAAGCATCGGTTATCCCAGGTTCTTTAGGTCTTTCTCCGTCAGCCAGTTTTAGTGAAAATGGGCCAAGGCTATATGAACCTATTCACGGTTCTGCGCCTGATATCGCTAACCAAGATAAAGCCAATCCATTCGGCATGCTTTTATCACTCGTCATGTGTCTAAGAGAAAGTCTTAAAGAAACAGAAGCCGCTAATAAATTAGAATCGGTCGTTTACCAACTTATTGAAGAAGAAAAAACAACGCGCGACCTCAATGGTAATTATAATACATCAGATATTTTTAAATTCGTTAAACAAAATCTTTAAAAAGGAGGAGATGTCATATGGGTAAAACACTATTTGATAAAGTTTGGAACAAGCATGTCTTAACTGGTAAAGAAGGTGACCCACAATTATTATATATAGATTTGCATCTTATACATGAAGTCACATCTCCTCAAGCATTTGAAGGACTAAGACTACAAAATAGAAAACTTCGTAGACCAGATTTAACATATGCGACATTAGATCATAACGTACCGACAGTAGATATTTTTAACATTAAAGATGAAATAGCGAATAAACAAATCACAACACTTCAAAAAAACGCTACAGAATTTGACGTTCATATATTTGATATGGGATCTGACGAACAAGGCATCGTGCATATGGTTGGTCCTGAAACTGGACTTACACAACCTGGCAAAACGATTGTATGTGGTGATTCTCATACAGCTACACACGGTGCTTTCGGTGCAATCGCTTTTGGTATTGGTACAAGTGAAGTTGAACACGTCTTTGCCACACAAACGTTATGGCAAACCAAACCAAAAAATCTTAAAATCGATGTTACAGGTCAATTACCTACAGGTGTATATGCTAAAGACATTATCTTATATCTGATTAATCAATATGGTGTAGATTTCGGTACGGGGTATGCCCTTGAATTCTCTGGCGAAACAATCAGTAGTTTGTCAATGGAAGCTAGAATGACCATTTGTAATATGGCAATTGAAGCTGGAGCCAAATACGGCATGATGGCCCCTGATGAAACAACATTTGAATATGTTCAAGGGCGCCCTTACGCAACAAATTATAAATACGCAGTTGATGAATGGCGTGAGCTGTATACAGATAAAGACGCAGAATTTGATAAAGTTATTCAACTTGATGTGTCAGATTTAGAGCCGCAAGTAACTTGGGGGACAAGCCCTGAAATGGGTGTGAGTTTTAATACACCCTTCCCAGAAATTGAAGATGTGAATGATGAACGTGCTTATAACTATATGGGATTAGAACCAGGCCAAAAAGCAGAAGATATTGAATTAGGTTATGTATTCTTAGGTTCATGTACGAATGCTCGACTATCTGACCTTATTGAAGCAAGCCATATTGTAGAAGGAAATCAAGTGCATCCTAATATCACTGCAATTGTTGTGCCAGGATCTAGAACCGTAAAAATAGAAGCTGAAAAATTAGGTCTTGATAAAGTATTTAAAAATGCTGGTTTTGAATGGAGAGAACCAGGTTGCTCCATGTGCCTAGGAATGAATCCAGACCAAGTACCAGATGGGGTTCACTGCGCTTCAACAAGTAACCGTAATTTTGAGGGACGCCAAGGTAAAGGTGCACGAACACACTTAGTCTCCCCTGCCATGGCTGCTGCGGCAGCAATTAACGGTAGATTTGTAGACGTTAGAAAGGTGGTTGTATAATATGGATATCCAACCTATTACAACTTATTCAGGAAAAGTTGTGCCATTATTTCACGATAATATTGACACTGACCAAATTATCCCCAAAGTACACTTGAAACGTATTTCAAAATCAGGATTTGGGCCCTTTGCTTTTGATGAATGGCGTTATTTAGCAGACGGATCAGACAATCCAGAGTTCAACCCAAATAAACCTGAATACAAAGACGCTTCTATTTTGGTGACAGGTGATAATTTTGGATGTGGATCAAGTCGTGAACATGCAGCTTGGGCCATTAAAGATTACGGTTTTGATATTATTATTGCCGGTAGTTATAGCGATATTTTTTATATGAACTGTACTAAAAACGCTATGCTGCCTATCGTTTTAGATGAAAACGAAAGAGAATATATAGTAGAAACAGGAGAAGTCACTGTTGATTTGCCTAATCAAACAGTGACTGCAGGAAACAAACAATTTCATTTTGACATTGATGAAACCTGGAAAAACAAGCTTATTAACGGACTTGATGATATTGCAGTAACACTTCAATATGAAGATCAAATTCAAGCATACGAAACAGCAAAAACATTTTAACGAAACTTAAATAAAGGTGTGAAATTTATGACTGTAAAAACAACTGTTTCTTCCAAAGATATCGATGAAGCTTTCTTACAATTAAAAGATGTTGTTAAAGAAACACCCTTACAAAAGGATCATTACTTATCACTTAAATATGATTGTAACGTCTATTTAAAAAGAGAAGACTTACAATGGGTTAGGTCCTTTAAACTGAGAGGTGCTTATAACGCAATTATAGCGTTAAATGAAAATGATAGACAAAATGGTATTACATGTGCCAGTGCAGGTAATCACGCACAAGGTGTTGCATATACAGCTAACAAATTAAATTTAAAAGCAGTTATTTTTATGCCTGTAACGACCCCACTTCAAAAAATTAACCAAGTGAAATTTTTTGGAGGCCGTAATGCAGAAGTTGTCCTAACAGGAGATACTTTTGATGACTGCTTGAAAGAAGCACTTACGTATACTGAGAACCATAAAATGAATTTCATTGACCCCTTTAACAACATTTATACAATTGCTGGGCAAGGCACATTAGCAAAAGAAATCATTGAACAATCTGCTGAAGATGATATACAATTTGATTATTTATTCTCAGCAATTGGCGGTGGTGGTTTAATTTCAGGTGTAGGTACTTATTTTAAAGCACATTCACCACAAACTTCTATCATCGGTGTAGAGCCTGCTGGGGCTAGCAGTATGTATGCTTCAGTAGTACTACAAAATCAAATTGTAACTTTACCTGATATTGATAAATTTGTAGACGGTGCGTCAGTAGCAAAAGTAGGCGAAATCACTTATGATATCGCTAAAAATGTAGTAGATGATTACGTTCAAGTGCATGAAGGTGCTGTATGTTCAACTATATTGGACATGTATTCTAAACAAGCGATTATTGCTGAACCTGCAGGCGCATTGAGTGTGACAGCACTAGAACAATACCGTTCAGAAATTAAAGGTAAGACAGTTGTTTGCGTTGTGAGCGGTGGCAATAATGATATTAATCGTATGAAAGAAATTGAAGAACGCTCGTTGTTATTTGAAGAAATGAAACACTATTTCATTCTTAACTTTCCACAACGCCCTGGCGCTTTAAGAGAATTTGTCAATGAAGTCCTTGGACCGAAAGATGATATTACCAAATTTGAATACCTTAAAAAGAGCTCACAAAATACAGGAACAGTTATCATCGGTATCCAATTAAATAATCATCAAGATTTAGATAACCTCAAATCAAATGTAGATCAATTTGATCCTTCAAATATCTATATCAATGAAAATAAAATGCTTTATTCACTACTTATTTAATATTCGACAACGTCCCTCTTCTCCGTTTACGGAGTTAGTGGGACTTATACATGAGCTGAGGGCTCATGTATTCCTTTAGTTCGTCAGCTTCAAACGCTTTCTCATGACAATTGTTTTTCAGTGCTTCACACTGGTAGTTAAGTCCTTTTGGCAAAAAAAAGAGACCTTTCGGTCTCGGCTCATCGCATCCTATATGCTTGCCTGGCAACGTCCTACTCTTGCGGAACGTAAGTCGGCTACCATCAGCGCTAAGAAGCTTTCTTGCCATGAGGCAAGCGCTCGCATCTTTCCTCACTTGCACGCTTTCCTTACTCACTTACCACTTGTAAGCTCGTTTCGTCTTTCGCTTAGTTCGTCAGCTTCAAACGCTTTCTCATGACAATTGTTTTTCAGTGCTTCACACTGGTAGTTAAGTCCTTTTGGCAAAAAAAAGAGACCTTTCGGTCTCGGCTCATCGCATCCTATATGCTTGCCTGGCAACGAACAACTCTTGAGGAACGTAAGTCGGCTACCATCAGCGCTAAGAATCTTTCTTGACATG